>CAMCIP010000006.1 GCA_945874855.1 Brevundimonas vancanneytii | reverse complement strand
GCGCTGTGCGCTGTCTTCGTCAAATGGCTGATCGACGCCACGGTCTGGTACGCGCGCCTGCACTATCGCGTGATCAAGCCCGCGCTCGACCAGCACGTCGCGGCCTGAGGGAGGGACCTGACATGATCCGCAATCTTCTCATCATCATGGGCGTCGGCCTGGTTCTGGCCGTGGTCGGCCTGGGCGGCGCCTTCGCCGTCGGTGGCCCGGCCGTCATGAAGGACGGCTGGAACTGGTCCTTCATCGACGACAATGGCGACTGGGTCCGCGTCAGCCACGACGGCCAGGGCGAGGGAGCCGAAGACGGCCCCGACGTGACCCGCAGCCTGACCTGGACCGGCGGCACGCGCCTGACGGTCAATGCGCCCGCCGACGTCATCTTCACCCAGGGCGACACCCCGTCCGTGACCGTCACCGGGCCGCAGAGCCAGGTCGAGCGCCTGCGTCTGGAGGACGGGCGGCTGAGCCTGTCTCCCGGAGCCGGCTTCGGCGCCTGGCGCCGCAGCCTCAGGGTCGTGATCACCGCGCCGAACGTCAGCGACTTCGAGATCAACGGGTCCCAGGACGTCAGCCTGCGCGGCCTCGACCTGCCTCGCCTCTCGGTTTCGGTGTCCGGCTCGGGCGAGGTGGACGCCGCCGGCCGTGCCCGGACGGTCGACGTCGATGTGTCCGGCTCGGGCGAGGTCGACATGACCGCGCTGGAGGTCACCGACGCCGATGTGTCCATTTCAGGCTCGGGCGACGTTCAGGTGGGCCCGACCGGGGCGGCGACCGTCGCCATCTCCGGCTCGGGCGACGTCGGCCTGACCCGCCGCCCCGCGTCGGTCCAGACCCGGGTCTCGGGCTCGGGCGACGTCAACGAACGCTGGTGACCGGTGCGGAAGGGGTGACGCGCCCCTTCCGCCGCCCTATCTCGGGGGCATGACCGTTCATGCCGCGCCCCCGCCCCTGCTGGAAACCTCCGGCGTCGATCCCGACGAGGCCCTGTCGATCCTGCGCGAGGCCCTTGCCGGGGCCGACGACGGTGAACTGTTCCTGGAGCGGTCGGAGCTCGAATCGCTGGTCTTCGACGATGGCCGGCTGAAGTCCGCCGCCTATGACGCGTCCGAGGGCTTCGGCCTGAGGGTCGTGGCAGGCGAGACGGCCGGCTATGCCCATGCCAACGAGATTGCCGCCGCGGCCCTGCGCCGCGCGGGCCAGAGCGCGGGCCTGGCCCGGGCCGGCCACGCCGGCGTCACGGCCGAGGGGCCGCGCGCCACCAACCAGAAGCTCTATGACGAAGTCGATCCGCTGGCCTCGCCGGCCTTTTCGGACAAGATCGCCCTGCTGGCCGAGATCGACGCCTGGGCCCGGGCCCGCGACCCGCGGGTGGTCCAGGTCTCCGCCGCCCTGGTGGGCGAGCGGCGCGCCATCGAGATCGTGCGCGCCGACGACCGGACGGTGCGCGACGTGCGGCCGCTGGTGCGGTTCAACGTCTCGGTCACGGTGGAAAAGGACGGCCGGCGCGAAACCGCCTCGGCCGGGGCCGGCGGCCGCGCGGGCTTCGAGGCGTGGATTGCGCCCGAGCGCTGGCAGGCCCAGGTCGATGAGGCCCTGCGTCAGGCGCTTGTGAACCTCGAGGCGGTCGACTGCCCTGCCGGCGAGATGGACGTGGTCCTTGGCGCCGGCTGGCCCGGCGTCCTGCTGCATGAGGCCGTGGGCCACGGCTTCGAGGGAGATTTTCATCGCAAGGGCAGCTCGGTCTTCACCGGCATGATGGGCAAGCGGGTGGCCGCGCCCGGCGTGACCGTGGTCGACGACGGCTCCATCGCCGGGCGCCGGGGTTCCCTTTCGGTCGACGACGAGGGCACCCCGACCTCCCGCACCGTCCTGATCGAGGACGGCATCATGGTCGGGCTGATGCACGACCGGCTCAGCGCCCGCCAGCTGGGACAGGCCGCCACCGGCAACGGACGCCGCCAGTCCTATGCCCACCTGCCCATGCCGCGCATGACCAACACCTTCATGGAGGGCGACAGGGACAGCCAGGCCGACATGATCGCCTCGACGAAACGCGGGCTCTTTGCGGCGAATTTCGGGGGCGGTCAGGTGGACATCACCAATGGCAAGTTCGTGTTCCAGTGCACTGAGGCCTATCTGATCGAGGACGGTCGGATCACCGCCCCGGTTCGCGGCGCCACCCTGATCGGCGACGGGGCCACGGCCCTGCAGAACGTGACCATGATCGGCGACGACTTCGCCTTCGATCCCGGCGTCGGCGTGTGCGGCAAGGCCGGTCAGGGCGTGCCGGTCGGCATCGGCCAGCCCAGCCTCAAGATCGGCGGTCTGACGGTGGGTGGGACCGCAGTCTAGGCTGGGGCGTTAAATGCCGGCGGCGTCTCGCGCCGTCCGTTGGCGGAGGCCGTCCTGACCCCTGACCCCTACATCCTGTTCCTGCTCGGCCTCGGGCTGGTGGTGCTGCTTGTGTCATGGGCGCCGGTCGGGCTGAGCCGGCTGCCGCTGACCCTGCCGATTCTGTGCGTCGCGCTCGGCTGGGGAGTCTTTTCCTCGGGCCTGCTGGCCTTCAATCCTGACCCGCGGACCTGGGACACGGCCACCGAGCGACTGACCGAACTGGTGGTGATCATCAGCCTGATGGGGGCCGGGCTGAAGCTGGACCGCCCGCCGGGCCTGAAGGCCTGGGGCACGACCTGGCGGCTGCTGGCGGTGACCATGCCGCTGACCATTGCGGCCGTCGCTTGGCTGGGGATGGCGGGTCTGGGGTTCAGCCTGGCCATGGCCCTCTTGCTGGGCGCCGCCATGGCGCCGACCGACCCGGTGCTGGCCGCCGACGTCCAGGTGGGTCCGCCTCGCTCGGGCGATGAGGACGAGGTCCGCTTCGGCCTGACCTCGGAGGCCGGACTGAATGACGCCCTGGCCTTTCCCTTCGTCCACCTGGCCATCCTGGCCTCTCTGGGCGGGCTGGCGTCCGAGGGCCTGACCGACTGGCTCACCCTCAAGGTGGTGTGGAAGATCCTGGCGGGCGCCGCGGTCGGCTGGCTGGTCGGGCGCGCCTTCGGATTCCTGATCTTTCACAGCGAAAGGACCGGCCTGCATCGTCTGGGCGACGGTCTGGTGGCGCTGGCGGCGACCCTGGTGGCCTATGCCGCGACCGAACTGGCCCACGGCTACGGCTTCCTCGCGGTGTTCGTGGCCGCCGTGACCATCCGCGGCTGGGAGCGGGACCACGAGTTCCACCAGCAGATGCACGACTTCTCCGACCAGATCGAACGGCTGCTGATCATGCTGCTTCTGGTGCTGTTCGGCGGGGCGCTGGCCAACGGGCTGCTGGACAGCCTGACCTGGAGCGACGCCGCCATCGCGCTGGTCATCCTGCTGGTCGTGCGGCCGGCGGCCGGCCTTGTGGCCATGATCGGCGCGCCCCGGCCGTGGCGCGAAAAGCTGCTGCTGGCCTTCCTTGGCATCCGCGGCGTGGGGTCGGTCTACTATGTCGCCTATGGACTGAATCACGGCGACTTCGGCTCCAGCGAGCGGCTGTGGGCCATCGTCGGTCTGGTGATCCTGGCCTCCATCGTCATCCACGGCGTCACGGCGACGCCGCTTCTGGCGCGGCTGGCGAAGTGGCGGTCGGCGACGCCGGGCTGACTTTCGCGGCGCGTCGACGGCTGCTACCCCTCGGGCCTGACTTTCAAGGAGACTCCCATGGCCGAGACCGCCTGGAACATGCCCGCCGGCGCGCTGATGAAGGGCAAGAAGGGCCTGATCATGGGGGTGGCGAACGCCAACTCCATCGCCTGGGGCATCGCTTCCCAGCTGGCGGCGCAGGGCGCAGAGCTGGCCTTCACCTATCTGGGCGAGGGGCTGGAGCGTCGCGTGCGGCCGCTGGCCGAGAGCGTCGGGGCGAAACTGCTGATCCCGGCCGATGTCACCGACGACGTCTCCATGGACGCGGCCTTCGCGGCGCTGGAGGCCGAGTTCGGCACGATCGATTTCGTCGTCCACTCGGTGGCCTTTGCCAACAAGGACGAGCTCAAGGGCAGTTTCGTCGACAACACCAGCCGCGACAGCTTCCTGCTGGCCATGAACGTCAGCTGTTTCAGCTTCGTCGACGTGGCGCGGCGGGCGTCGAAGCTGATGCCGAACGGCGGCAGCCTGGTCACCATGACCTATCTGGGGTCGGAGCGGGCCATCCCGAACTACAACACCATGGGCGTGGCCAAGGCCGCGCTGGAGGCGGCCACCCGCTACATTGCGCGCGACCTCGGCCCCGGGGGCATCCGCGTCAACGCCATCTCGGCCGGGGCCATGCGCACCCTGTCGCTGGCCGGCATCTCGGGCGGTAGGGGCATGATCGCGCAAGGTCGCGCCATGTCGGCGATGAAGGAGGACACGTCCATGGAAGGCGTCGCCGGCGCCGCCCTGTGGCTGTGCTCGGACCTCGGCCTGTCGACCACCGGCGAGGTCATCCACGTCGACGCCGGCTTCCACATGATGGGCCTGCCGGACGGCGAAGGCGAAGGCTGATCACGGCCCTGTGTCCAGGGACACCCGCAAGGGCCGTTGACGGCAAGCTGAGCCGTGACAGGCTCTGGCATCACACGCAGCAGGAGGTTTCGCGATGGCCCACAAGTTCGAGATCTACAAGGACAAGGCGGGCGAGTTCCGCGTCCGGTTCAAGTACAATTCCGAAGTGATGTTCTCGACCGAGGGCTATGCTTCCAAGGCCTCCGCGCAGAACGCCATCGATTCGATCAAGAAAAATGGGCCCGACGCGCCGGTCGAGGACGCCAGCTGAGCAAAAACGGGAGATTGTGTTCCTGTTTCGTTCGTGGTTGGCTGCCGTCCTCAACGGAGGGATTTCGCATGATCGGCTATGTCACCCTTGGGACCAACGACCTCGAGCGAGGCGCACGGTTCTATGACGCCCTGGCCGCCGAGCTGGGCACTTCGCGCATGATGGAGTGGCCGGGAGCCATTGCCTGGGGCACGCCGGGCGGATCGGCGGGGATTGGGCTGACGAAGCCCTTCGACGGCGCGGCGGCCACCGTCGGCAATGGCGTCATGGTGGCGCTCGAGGCGAAGTCGCGGGACCAGGTCGACCGGCTGCACGCTGTGGCCCTGGCGCACGGCGGATCGTGCGAGGGCCCCCCCGGGACGCGCGGCGGCGGCTTCTACGCCGCCTATTTCCGCGATCCGGACGGCAACAAGCTGAACGCCTTCCTGATGGAACAGGGCGACGTGGCGTGACGGCGGGTCCGGAGTGAGCGGATCGCCTTCGCCCGCCGACGGGCCTGACGCCGTCTTCCGGCCGGATCCCGCCTTTGACGTCGGGTCGACCGCGGCGGTCGACTGGCCCCTGTGTCAGGTGCGCCTTCAGCGGGATGCGCGGTTCGCCTGGCTGATCCTGATCCCGCGCCGTCCGGGGCTGGTCGAGATCGAGGACCTGACCCCCGTCGAGCGGGTCATGCTGACCGAGGAGACGGTGCGTGCGGGTCGGGTGGTGCGGGCCGTGGCCCAGGGCTGGGGGCGGCCGATCGACAAGCTGAACGTCGCCGCCCTGGGCAATGTCACGCGACAGCTGCATCTGCATGTGGTCGGGCGTCGCCCGGACGACGGCCTTTGGCCCGATCCGGTCTGGGGTCGGGGGGCGGCCGTGCTGCCGGCCGCGCCCTTGCTGGAGCAGGCCCTGGCCGTGGTCAGGGCCGGCTAAATCCGGCGCCCTGCCTCGCCGATCAGCGTGTCAGACGCACCGGCTGTGATCGGCCCTGGGCGTCCCTGTAGGTTCCCGACCAGCTGTCGCCCTGACGCGACAGGGCCAGCTGGCCGCCGCCGTCCAGCTGCAGGTCGAGCGTGGCGCCCTCGCGGCGGCCCGATGCCGCGGGTCCGCCGCCCGGACGACCATCGGGTCGCCAGGCGCCTTCAATCGGCAGGTCCTGGCCCGGGTCGCTGAGCACCAGGCGAATCACCGACCGCCCCCCGGCGTCGACCAGGCTCCAGGTGCCGTCCAGGGGGCCCATCCGGGCGTCCATCGACAGTTCGGCGGCCGTGATCCCCTGCAGATAGGCCACTTCGGCGTCGGCAGGCTGGGCTTCGTACTGACCTCCATAGGCCTCGACCGAAACCCCGGTGGGCAGGGGACCGCGCCACGGCCGCGCCTCCCCGTCGCCCTCCGCCGGCGTCCGTTCGACGTTCGACGGCGGCTCGAACGGCCGCACCGGCGGCGGGGCATAAAGGGCGTGGGCGGGCACGGGCGGCGCGGGCGGGGCGGCACCGGCGGGCGGCGGATCCTGAACGGCCAGCACGAGGGCGGCGAGGGACGTCGCGATCATCTGTGCAGACTGACCCGGGGCGTGCCCCCGGAGCAACCCCCTGCGTCAGGTGCGCGCAAACAGCGTTTGATCTTCTCCTGCGGCGTGCCGGTTCGTTGACGCACCGCGCGGCCATGACCTAAAGCCTGCCAACGCATCGCGCGGGCCGCAGGGCCCGTCGCCCGAGAGAACAGTTCGCATGTCGAAACCGCTTCCGACCGGTGCCGCGGCGGAGGACCAGACCGGTCGCTTCGTCGTCCAGCCGAACGGCCGCCCGCGACCCCTGTCGCCCCATCTTCAGGTCTGGCGTTGGCACGTGACCATGCTGGGCTCCATCCTGCAC
Organism: Brevundimonas vancanneytii; assembly: GCA_945874855.1. Lineage (GTDB taxonomy): Bacteria > Pseudomonadota > Alphaproteobacteria > Caulobacterales > Caulobacteraceae > Brevundimonas > Brevundimonas vancanneytii_A. The sequence continues at coordinate 14,867 of CAMCIP010000006.1, read as the reverse complement.
CGGGTCACCGGCTCGGCCCTGGTCGGCGGGGTGATCCTGGTGGTGCTGTGGCTGGGCGCCCTCGCCTTCGGTCCCGAGGCCTATGCGACCTTCGTGGCCCTGGCCGGGTCGCCGTTGGGCCTGCTGGTCTGGATCGGCCTGTCGCTGGCGGCCTTCTACCATCTGGCCGCGGGCGTGAGACACCTGATCTGGGACACGGGCGCCGGTCTGACGCCGCGGGCGGCCAATCTGTTGTCCAGCCTTTCGATCGCCTTCGCCGTGGTGGCCACGATCGCCTTGTGGGTCGGCCTGTTCGTCACCGGAAAGGTCGCCTTGTGAGCCGTTCAGAAGCGACCTTCCGCAAGCGGGTGAAGGTGTCCGAGCGCCACGGTGCGGGCGAATGGTCGGCCGAGCGCTGGTCCTCGATCCTGCTCGTGCCGTTGACGCTGTGGGGCCTGTGGAGCGCCGTCGCCCTGACCGGTGCCGACCATGCCGCGATCCTCGACTGGTTCGCCCTGCCGGCCAATGCGGCGGCCCTGGGCGGATTGTGGGTGGTGACCCTGTGGCACATGAACCTGGGGCTCAAGGTCATCGTCGACGACTACATCCACCGCCCGTCCAGCCGGACCCTGTTGCTGGGCCTCAGCGGACTCGCCGGCCTCGGCCTCGCGACGGCCGGTCTGTTTTTCATTGTGCGGCTGGCCGTGGGCTCCGCGCCCCTGCCTGCCGGTTTCGGAGTCTGATCGCCTATGGCGGCCTATGAATTCGTCGATCACGCCTATGACGTCGTCGTGGTGGGCGCGGGCGGATCGGGACTGCGCGCGGCCCTGGGCGCCGCCCAGCAGGGGCTGAAGGTCGCCTGCGTCACCAAGGTGTTCCCGACCCGGTCCCACACGGTGGCGGCCCAGGGCGGCATCTCCGCCTCGCTCGGCAACATGGGCGAGGACGACTGGCGCTGGCACATGTACGACACCGTCAAGGGGTCGGACTGGCTGGGTGACCAGGACGCCATCGAGTATTTGGTCAAGGAGGCCCCCAAGGCCGTCTACGAGCTGGAACACTGGGGCGTGCCCTTCTCGCGCACCGACGACGGCAAGATCTACCAGCGCGCCTTCGGCGGCATGACGCGCAACTATGGCGAGGGCCCGGTCCAGCGCACCTGCGCGGCCGCCGACCGCACCGGCCACGCCATCCTGCACACCCTCTATGGCCAGTCGGTGCGGCGCGAGGTCGAGTTCTTCATCGAGTATTTCGCCCTCGACCTGATCATGGACGGGGGTGCCTGTACCGGGGTGACGGCCTGGAAGCTGGACGACGGGACCCTGCACCGGTTCCGCGCCAAGCTGGTGATCCTGGCCACCGGCGGCTACGGCCGCGCCTATTTCAGCGCCACCTCCGCCCACACCTGTACCGGCGACGGCAATGCCATGGTCCTGCGCGCCGGCCTGCCGCTGCAGGACATGGAGTTCGTCCAGTTCCACCCGACCGGCATCTACGGCGCCGGCTGCCTGATCACCGAGGGTGCGCGCGGCGAGGGCGGCTATCTGACCAACTCCGAGGGCGAGCGGTTCATGGAACGCTATGCCCCCTCGGCCAAGGACCTGGCGTCGCGTGACGTGGTCAGCCGGTCGATGACGGTGGAGATCCGCGAGGGGCGCGGCGTGGGCCCGAACAAGGACCACATCTTCCTGCACCTCGACCACCTCGACCCCGCGGTCCTGCACGAGAGGCTGCCGGGCATTTCCGAGAGCGCCCGGATCTTCGCCGGGGTCGATGTGACCAAGGCCCCGATCCCCGTCCTGCCGACCGTGCACTACAACATGGGCGGCATCCCCACGAACTACCACGGCGAGGTCCTGACCAAGGTCGGTGACAATGCCGACACTGTGGTGCCCGGGCTGATGGCCGTGGGCGAGGCGGCCTGCGTCTCGGTGCACGGGGCCAACCGGCTGGGGTCCAACTCCCTGATCGACCTGGTCGTGTTCGGCCGGGCCGCGGGTCTGCGGGCGGGCGAGATCGTGGACAAGGCGTCCGCCGTGCCCAACGCCCCGGCCGCGGCCACCGACGGCCACCTGGCCCGGTTCGACCGGTTCCGCCATGCGTCGGGCGACACGCCGACGGCCGAGCTGCGCCTGCGCATGCAGCGGGCCATGCAGTCCGATGCGGCGGTGTTCCGAACCGGCAAGACGCTGGAGGAGGGGGTCGGCAAGCTGCGCGACATCCACGCCGCCGGCGCCGATCTGAAGACCGTCGACCGCGGACTGATCTGGAACACCGACCTGGTCGAGACGCTGGAATACGACAATCTGATCGACCAGGCCCTGGTGACCATCGAGGGCGCGCTGAACCGCAAGGAGAGCCGCGGGGCCCATGCCCGTGAGGACTATCCCGACCGGGACGACGCCCACTGGATGAAGCACACTCTGACGTGGAAGCGGCCGGGCGAGCAGGTGGCGATCGACTATCGCCCGGTGCATGCCTACACCCTGACCGACGAGATCGCCTACATCGCCCCCAAGGCGCGGGTTTACTGATGGTTCAGCTCTCCCTCCCCCGCGGATCGAAGCCGACGCGCGGCAAGGTCCACAAGGCCCCGAAGGGGGCGAAAAACGTCAAGACCTACAAGGTCTATCGCTATGATCCCGAGGTCGACTCCGACCCGCGCTGGGACGTCTATGAGGTCTCGGCCGACGACCACGGCCCGATGCTGCTGGACGCCCTGATCCACATCAAGTCGACCCTCGACCCGACCCTGACCTTCCGCCGCTCGTGCCGCGAGGGCATCTGCGGCTCGTGTTCGATGAACATCGACGGCCGCAACACCCTGGCCTGCACCAAGGGCTGGGACGAGTGCGCGGGGTCGACCATCTCCATCGCCCCCCTGCCTCACCAGCCGGTGGTCAAGGACCTGGTGACGGACCTGACGCTGTTCTACGCCCAGTACGACTCCATCCAGCCCTGGCTCCAGTCCGACGAACCCGATCCGACGAAGGAGCGGCTGCAGTCGCCCGAGGACCGGGCCAGGCTGGACGGGCTGTACGAGTGCATCCTGTGCGCCTGCTGCTCGACCTCCTGCCCCAGCTACTGGTGGAACCAGACCGAGTATCTGGGCCCGGCCGCCCTGCTGCAGTCCTATCGCTGGATCGTCGACAGCCGCGACGACGCCACCCAGGCGCGGCTGGACGACCTCGAGGACCCGTTCAAACTCTACCGCTGCCACACCATCATGAACTGCGCCCAGGTCTGCCCCAAGGGCCTGAACCCGGCCAAGGCCATCGCCGAGACCAAGAAGCTGATGGTCGCGCCCGGCCGCCGCAGGACGGCGGCCTGAGGTGGCGAAGATCACATATGTCGAGCATGACGGCCGCGAGCATGTGATCGAGGTCAAGTCCGGCCTGTCGGTGATGGAGGGCGCGGTCCGCAACAATGTGCCGGGCATCGACGCCGACTGCGGCGGCGCCTGCGCCTGCGCCACCTGCCATGTGTACGTCGACGAGGCCTTTCTGGCCGCGACGGGCCGGGCCTCGCCGATGGAGGAGTCCATGCTGGACTTCGCCGACGACGTGCGACCCAACAGCCGGCTGTCGTGCCAGATCCGGGTGTCCGACGATCTGGACGGCCTGATCGTGCGCCTGCCGGAAAGCCAGCACTGACCGCCAACCCCCAGATGGTCGCCCTGATCGGGCGGCTGATCGCGGCGGCCCCCGCCGACCGGCCCGCGCGCATCGCCCTGGTGGGGGCCCAGGGCTCGGGCAAGACCACCCTGGGACGGGCCGCGGCCGCGGCGTTCGGCGCGGCCCAGGTGTCGATCGACGACGTCTATCTGACCCGGGCCGAGCGCGAGGCCATGGCGCGCGAGGTCCATCCCCTGTTCCTGACGCGCGGCCCGCCCGGGACCCATGATCTGGCCATGCTGGGCGCCCTGATGGACCGGCTGTCGGCGGCGGGACCGGAGGACGAGACGCCGCTGCCCGACTTCGACAAGCGCGGCGACGACCGGGTGCCGGCCGACCGCTGGCGCCGCTTCCGCGGCCGTCCGCGGGCCATTCTGATCGACGCCTGGTGCCTGGGCGCCATGGCCGAGGACGACGCGGCGCTGGCGGCCCCGATCAATGCCCTGGAGCGCGACCATGACCCGGACGGGACGTGGCGGCGCGCCGTAAACGCCTTCATCGACGGCCCCTATGCGACCTTCGTGGCCGGTCTGGACGCCCTGGTGTTCCTGCAGGCGCCCGGGTTCGACGTGGTGCTGGACTGGCGCTGTCAACAGGAGGCCGATCTGCTGGGCGTGGCGCCGGGCGATCTGCCGGCCCATGAGCGGGCGCGGCTGGCGGGCTTCATCCAGTATTTCGAGCGGGTCACGCGGCGCATGCTGGCCGGCGGGGTGCGCGCCGATGTGACGGTGAAACTGGATCGAAACCGTCGGCCCGGTCCAATGGCGGGATGACGCCCGACCGCCGCCTCGAACCCCGTCTGCCCGCCGACGACCGCGCCTTGCTGGTGGGCGCGGCGCTGGAGCAGACCTGCCGGCTGGTCGACCAGTCGGGCTCGGGGGTGCGGGTCCGGCTGGACCGGGGGTCGGCCCTGCCGCGCGAGCTGATGATCGTCGATGTGCCGGCCGGGGTCGCCACCCCGGCCCAGGTGGTCTGGCAGAAGGGGCAGGAGGCGGGGCTGAAGCGCACCGGCCCGCCCGTGACCCTGCGCGGCCTGGTGCCGTCGCGCCTGATCGCCGTGCGCGACGCCTGGCGCCGCGCCGGGGGCCGCTGAGGCCCTGATCCGCTGCGCGGGGCGAGGCGGGCGATCAGGGTCCCGGCGCGACGTCGGGCCCCGGCTCGGCGGTCAGCAGGGCGAAAGCGCCGCCGTCGTCGCCAGGGTCCGGGCCCGCCCGCCACACCGCGGCCAGCAGCACGGGGGCGTCGTCGGGGGGCGACAGTTTCCAGCGCGTCTTGGGATACTTCTCGCCGGTGAACTCATGGAATCCGGAGCAGGGGACGAGCGCCCGGGTCTGGCGCGCGCCATTGACGATCTCTCGCCCCTCGGAGCGGCAGTTGATCACCGGCCCGCCCTTGCGTCCGGCCGGGAGCGGGAAGCCGAAGCGGGCCGGGGCCAGGTCGGCGGCGCCGTCGACGACGCGGACCGCCATGGCACCATTGGTCTGCCGCACCTCCGCGCGCGGCTCCAGATTAGCCAGGCCCCCCGCCAGGGCCAGCGGCGCCGGCGGCGGTGAACAGATCGACCAGCTGGCGCAGGCTGAACCGGGCCTCGAAGGAGGCGCACATGACCGGGGCCTAGTCGAACGTGCCCGTCGTCAGATAGCGGCGGCCCCGGGCGGCGAAGTCCCGGTCCGAGCCGGCCGTCACGGGGATCGCGGGCTCGCCGATGCAGACGGCGTTGACCAGACCCTCGCCGAGGCTGCCTTCCTCGAAGGTCTGCCAGTCCGCGTCGACGGGATAGGCGTTCATCAGCTCGCCCTGGGCGTCGAACTCCTCGGCGAAGGCGCGCCGGCCCCGCCAGCCGTCGCAGTCATAGACCGACCAGTAGACGATGTGGTCCCACTGATCGGCCGCCGCGGGCGGGTCGCGTCGGACGCCGACGATCCAGGCGACCACCTCCGTGCCGCCGACCGCCAGGCGCGACCGGTCGAAGCCGAGCGCCACATTCTCGTTCGCGGCCGCCAGGACATAGTCGGGCCCGTCCTGGGCCAGACCCTGACCCGGCCCCGCGCCCGCCGCCAGCAGGGCCAGGCCCATGGCCCATCCGATCGCACGCATCTTGCCGGGGTTCCCTCTCGCTTCGCCGCAGTTAGGCCGGGGCCCCGCGCGGGCGTCAAGCGGACGACGCCTGACGCGCAGGGTCAATCGCCCCGTCCGGGGTGCGGCGGGGGTCGGAGGGCGGGCGGAGCGCCGGGCCTTCGCCCGGAAGCAGATGAGATAACCGTTTCGACGAAGACCGACGCTCCGCACGGATGGTTTGGACGGAAGCCTGCGCCGGGTGGCCGTTGTCGGGCCTTACCGCAGTCGCCTCCGGCGGGCAGGGCCTTCCTGCGAAGGCTCCTGGACCGGTCCGGGTATCCCCCCCGACCCTTGCCGGGGATCATCTCGTGGTGATCCCCCCTCGGCCGGGCAGCTTGCGCCGCCCGCCCCGCTCCAACCGCTCCCGCCGCGCGCCAGGGTCGCAGGCCAGGCGGCCCTCCGATGCAACGGGACCGGGAGAGTGTGGGGGAGGTTTGGGGTGGGGAGGGCTGAATGCGGTCGGAATGGTGGCGGCCGTTGATCGGGTTGGGGAAATGGGCGCGGGTTCCCCGAGCCGGCGGGGTCAGGTTGGCGCCTCCCTCTCCCGGCGGGAGAGGGCTTGAGCGCCCGAGAGCCCAAAGGGCGAGCGGCCTTGCGCGAAAGGGAGAGGGGTAAGCGTCGAACCTGAGCCCCTCTCCCTTTCGGCTTGGCGCATCGCTGCGCTCTGCGAGCCTCAAGCCCTCTCCCGCCGGGAGAGGGTGGGCGGTGAGGATGAGTCCTGCCGCCTCCCGCAAGGAAGAGGGAAGCGATCAGGCCCCCCGCCTTGACCCCGGCCGCGCCGCTCCGGATCATGGGCCATGCCCCGGCCCGTGACCCTTTCGCCCTGGAGCCCGGACTGGGGCGGGCGGGCCGAGGCCCTGATGGCGGAGATCGCGGCGGCCGCGCCCGGCGTCTTCCTCGCCCTGCATCACGTCGGCTCGACCGCCGTGCCCGGCCTGATCGCCAAGCCGGTGATCGACCTGCTGGGCGAGGCCGCTGATCTGGTCGCGATCGACGCCGCGGGGCCGGCGCTGGCAGGGCCGGGCTGGCGCGCGCGCGGCGAGAACGGCGAGGCCGGGCGGCGCTATTTCACCCTGGATGATCCGGACACCGGCGCCCGCCTCGCCCACCTGCACGCCCATGCGACGGGCCACCCCATGATCCCCTGGCGGCTGGCCTTCCGCGACCGGTTGAGGGCCGAGCCGGCGACGGCGGCGGCCTATGGGCGGGAGAAGGCGCGGTGCGCGGCGCGGCATCCGGGGGACAGCGGGGCCTATGCGGCGTGCAAGAAGGCGTGGACGGATCGGGTGGCGGGGGAGGCGGTGGCCAGAGCTAGCCGGGACGCCGAACCGTGATCAGGCCGACGCACAGAATGGCGCCGGTCAGGCCGATCAGCAGGACGAGCAAGGCCGTGGCGTAGTTGGGGGCGTAGACGTAAAAGGGGATCGGCGGGTTCATATTGATCAGCATCATCCGCGCGGTCGCCGCGCCGAAGAGGGCCCCGAGCACCCCCCAGCCGAGCGCCCAGCCGGCGCCGACCCCGGCGTGGGTGCGGGCGCGGACGACGCCCATCGCCGCCGAGACCACGGACAGAGCCACGAACACCTTCATCACGATGTCCATGTCAGTCAGCAGGTAGGGCAGATGGCGGGGTCGTATGCCCGCAAGGCCCGCCATCCAGACCATGCCAGCCGCGGCGAGGATCCAGCCGATACCGAGGGCGATGAGCAGGTTGCGGATCGTCATTGTCGCTCTCCCCCGAAAGGTTAGCGCCCCCTTTCCCATTCGTCATCCTCCGGCGAGCACGGCGAGACCGGGTGACCCAGCGGCATCGAAGGCGACCTATTCAGGCAGGGCGTTTGACGATGGAATCCGCGACAGGTTCGCGCTCCCGCGCGCCGCTGGGTCCCCCGGTTCCGCGCTTCGCGCGGCCCGGAGGATGACGAAAGGAAGGAGAAGGAAGCTCAATCGCTCTCCGCCGGCGGGGTCCAGTCCGGATCGTCGACGGGATACCAGTCGGCGGCGAGGTCGAGCCAGGCGGGGTTGGTGTCCTCGATCAGCTTCAGCTTCCAGTCGCGCTGCCATTTCTTGAGCCGCTTCTCGCGGGCGATGGCCTCGACCACCCACTGGTGCCGCTCGAACCAGACCAGGCGGGTGCAGCCCTTTCGCTTCGAATGGCCTTCGAAGACGCCCGTCCTGTGCTGCCAGACGCGCGCGTAGAGGTTTGCGGTCATGCCGAGATAGGTCGCCCCGTTCCGCCCGCTGGCCATGATGTAGGTGGCGATGAAGGTCCGGTGCGTCCCCATGCCGGAACGGTGGCATGGGCGAACGATGTTCGCAATATGTTCCATACCTCTATCGTCATTCCGGGCCGAGAGGCGAAGCCTCGCAGACCCGGAACAGGGCGGCGCGCGGGAGCGCGAACCTGTCGCGCAAACCGCTCGCGGACGCATTTCGCCTTCGCTGCGCTTCGGCGCCGCCCTGTTCCGGGTCTCCCCCCGGCATTCGCCGGGGTCCGCCCGGAATGACGATAGAAGAGGGAGTCAGTGGACGCGGGCTCTGCCGATCTCCAGCCCGCCCTCCCCCGCCGACACGGCGATCACTGACCCGTCCTCGATCTCGCCGGCCAGCAGCTTCTTCGCGATCGGGTCGACGAGGTCCTTCTGGATGACGCGTTTCAGAGGGCGGGCGCCGTAGACCGGGTCGTAGCCCCTGTCGGCCAGCCAGGCGGTGGCGGTGTCGTCGAGCGACAGGGTCAGTCTCCGGTCGGCCAGCAGTTTCTCGAAGCGGGCCAGCTGGATGCGGACGATGCCGGCCATCTGGCCGCGGCCGAGGCGGCGGAAGAGGATGATCTCGTCGATGCGATTGAGGAATTCGGGGCGGAAATGGGCGCGGACCTGGTCCATGACATAGGGGCGCACGGCCTCGACGTCGTCGCCCTCGCCCTGACCGGCCAGGGCTTCGGAGCCGAGGTTTGAAGTCATGATGATCAGGGTGTTCCTGAAGTCGATGACGCGCGCCTGGCCGTCGGTCAGGCGGCCGTCGTCCAGCACCTGGAGCAGGACGTTGAAGACGTCGGGGTGGGCCTTTTCGACCTCGTCGAACAGGACGACCTGATAGGGGCGGCGACGCACGGCCTCGGTCAGGGCGCCGCCCTCGTCATAGCCGACATAGCCGGGCGGGGCGCCGATCAGGCGGGAGACGCTGTGCTTCTCCATATATTCGGACATGTCCATCCGGGTGATGGCGGCCTCGTCGTCGAACAGGAAGGCGGCCAGCGCCTTGGTCAGCTCGGTCTTGCCGACGCCGGTGGGGCCGAGGAAGAGGAAGCTGCCCAGCGGGCGGTTGGGGTCGTTGAGGCCGGCGCGGGCGCGGCGGACGGCGTCGGCGACGGCCTCCAGCGCCTCGTCCTGGCCGACCACGCGGGCGCGCAAGGACTCCTCCATCTTGAGCAGTTTCTCGCGCTCGCCCTCCAGCATCTTGTCGACGGGGACGCCGGTCCAGCGGGAGACGACCTGGGCGATCTGTTCGGCGTCGACGACCTCGGGGGTCAGAGGACCGGACTTGTCGGCCTCGGCGGCCTCGGCGTCGGCGAGCTGGCGTTCGATCTGCGGGATCTGGCCATAGGCGATCTCGGAGGCGCGGCCGAGGTCGCCGGCGCGCTGGGCGGCGGCCAGTTCGGCGCGCAGGCGGTCCAGGGTCTCGCGCAGCTGGGCGCCCTGGCCGACCTTTTCCTTCTCCGACTTCCAGCGGCTGGTCAGGTCGTCGGACTGGCCCTCGAGGTCGGCGATCTCGTCTTCCAGCTTTTCGAGCCGGGCGACCGAGGCCTTGTCGGTCTCCTTCTTCAGGGCCTCGCGTTCGATCTTGAGCTGGACCAGACGGCGGTCGATTTCGTCGAGCGCCTCGGGCTTGGAGTCGACGGCCATGCGCACGCGGCTGCCGGCCTCGTCGATCAGGTCGATGGCCTTGTCGGGCAGGAAGCGGTCGGTGATGTAGCGGTGGGACAGGGTCGCGGCGGCGACGATGGCGCCGTCGGCGATGCGCACCCCGTGGTGGACCTCATACTTCTCCTTGATGCCGCGCAGGATGGAGACGGTGTCCTCGACGCTGGGCTCCTCGATGAAGACGGGCTGGAAGCGGCGGGCCAGGGCCGCGTCCTTCTCGACGTGCTTGCGGTACTCATCCAGCGTGGTGGCGCCGACGCAGTGCAGCTCGCCGCGGGCCAGGGCGGGCTTGAGCAGGTTGGAGGCATCCATGGCCCCGTCGCCCTTTCCGGCGCCGACCAGGGTGTGCATCTCGTCGATGAACAGGATGATTCCGCCCTCGGCCGCGGTGACCTCGGCGAGGACGGCCTTGAGCCGCTCCTCGAACTCGCCGCGGTATTTGGCGCCCGCAATGAGCGAGCCCATGTCGAGGGCCATGACGGTCTTGTCGCGCAAGGATTCGGGCACGTCGCCGTTGACGATGCGGAGCGCCAGGCCCTCGACGATGGCGGTCTTGCCGACGCCGGGCTCGCCGATCAGGACGGGGTTGTTTTTGGTGCGGCGGGCCAGGACCTGGATGGTGCGGCGGATCTCCTCGTCGCGGCCGATGACCGGGTCGATCTTGCCGTCGCGGGCGGCCAGGGTCAGGTCGCGGGCGTAGCGTTTGAGGGCGTCGTAGGCATCTTCCGCCCCGGCGGAGTCGGCGGTCTTGCCCTTGCGGACCTCGGCGATGGCGGCGTCCAGCCTGTCGGGGGTGGCGCCGACGGATTTCAGCACCTCGGCCGCGACCCCGCCCTCGCGGGCGATGGCCGAGAGCAGGCGTTCGGTGGTGACGAAGGCGTCGCCGGCGGCCTTGGAGGCAGCCTCGGCCGAGGCGAAGACGCGGGCGGTGTCGCCGTCCAGATAGATCTGGCCGTTGCCGCCACTGACCTGGGCGCGCTTCTTGAGGGCGGTCTCGGTCGCGGCCTCGGCCCTGGCCGGGTCGCCGCCGGCGGCGGTGATCAGATTGCGGGCGAGGCCGTCGCGCTCCTCCAGCAGCACCTTGAGCAGGTGTTCGGGGGCGAACTGCTGGTGCCGGCGAGCCAGGGCCAGCGACTGGGCGGACTGGACCGCCTGTTTGGCGCGGTCGGAATACAGATCAAGGTTCAAGGCGTGTCCCCTCGTGAGGCGGAATGCGGACCGCGCGCCCTCTGAAGCAAGCGACGCGCCGTCGGTGCGTCTGAGGTGGGTGTGGCCGATGCATCACACAAGGGGGCGTGGCGGCGGTGGGCGGCCGGGCCTAGGGTCGGCGGGAGGAGGCGCCCGTGATTCCCCACTCCGTCTGGCCGGTCGACCCCGGCGTGATCCTGCCCTTCCTGCTGGCCGTGCTTCTGATCGAGCTGACGCCGGGGCCCAATATGGGGTGGCTGGCGCTGGTGGCGGCGGGGCGGGGACGGGCGGCCGGACTGGCGGCAGTGGCGGGGGTGACCCTGGGGCTGACGGCCTGGATGCTGGGCGCGGTGGCGGGCCTGACCCAGATCCTCCTGCGGGCCCCGACCCTGTACCAAGGCCTCCGCTGGGCGGGGGTGGCCTTCCTGCTGTGGCTGGCCTGGGAGGCGTGGCGGGTGCCGCCCGACCGGACGGCGCCGGTGGACGAGGGCACGAAGCGCGGCCTGTTCCTGCGCGGGCTGATGGGCAATCTGCTGAACCCCAAGGCGGCGGTCTTCTACGTGGCCCTGCTGCCCGGCTTCATCCGGCCGGACCACGGGGCGGCCTGGGTCCAGGCGCTGTGGCTGGGCGGGATGCATGTCGCCATCGCCATCGCCGTGCACGTCGCCGTCGTGCTGGGCGCCGACAAGGCCGGGCAGGCGACGCTGGCGCGGGCCCAGGGGCCCTGGGTGCGCGGGCTGATGGCGGGCGGGATCGCCGTCGTCGCCCTCTGGACCGCCTGGCAGACGCGGTGAGGTGACGTGGACGGGCCGGCGGGCCCGCGCTAGCGTCCACGCCTCGGTTTCCTCGGAGCGTCGCCCATGTCCGTTCGTCTCAGCCGCCGGTCGGCCCTGTTCGCCGGAGCCGGGGTCGCCGCCCTGCCGCAGGTCGCCTGGGCCCGGGGGACCGGGGGGCAGGCGGCCGCCAATGACGACGCGGGACTGGCCGAGGCGGTGGACGCCTATGTGCGGCGCTGCCTCGAGGCCTGGCCGGACAATCCGGCCCTGTCGGTGGCGGTGGTCAAGGACGGCCGGGCGATCCTGACGCGCGGCTATGGCTTCAAGGCCATGGACCGGCCGGAGCGGGCCGACGAACGGACCCTGTTCGCCGTGGCGTCCAACACCAAGGCGGTGACCTGCGCCGCCCTGGCCATTCTGGTGGATGAGGGCAAGGTGAAGTGGGACGCGCCCGTGCGCGACTATCTGCCCGGGTTTTCGCTGTCGAAGCCCGAGCTGAACGATCTGGTCACGGTGCGGGACCTGGTCAGCCACCGGATCGGCTTCGGCCTGGGAGCCGGTGACCTGCTGTTCTGGCCCAACAGCGACCGGACGCGGGCGGAGATCATGGCGGCCGTGCCGCATGTGCCGATCGAGGACCAGTTCCGGGCCCGCTATCACTACTGCAACCTGATGTTCGTGGTGGCCGGCGAGGTGGTGGCCGCGGCGTCGGGGATGTCGTGGGAGGCCTTCGTCCAGACCCGCATCCTGGACCGGCTGGGCATGGCCGACACCCTGCCGGTGATGGTCAACGCCGATCCGGCCAGATGCGCCCTGCCGCACGGCCGGGTCGGGCCGCCGCTGCGCTATCAGGGGCCGATGACGCGGATCGGCGCCTCGGTGCAGGAGGTGTGGAACTGGACCTCGGCCGGGGCGGCGGGCGGTTTCATGACCCATGCCGTCGACTGGTCGAAATGGATGGCGGTGCAGCTGTCAGGCGGGCTGCTGCCCGACGGCTCGCGCCTGTTCAGCGAGGCCCAGGGACGCGAGATGTGGCGGCCGAACATCATCGTCGGGTCGTCGGCGGGGCCGACGCCGGACCTGCCCGGACGGGCGATCGCGAGCACCTATGCCATGGGCTGGCAGGTCATGGACTATCGCGGCGAGCGGCTGATCACCCATGGCGGCGGCTCGCCCGGCGGCATTTCGGGCACGGTGCTGCTGCCCGGACGCGGGGTCGGCTTCAGCTATTTCTCCAATGCCGAGGAGAGCCTGCTGCTGCGCAGCCTGCGGTCCGGCATCGCCGATGTGGTGATGGGACCCACGCGCAACGGTCCGGCCTTCGACTGGATCGCCGATTCGAAGCGGCTGGAGGCCGAGGGCACGGCCCGGTCTCTTCAGGCCGCCGCCGAGATCGACGCCAAACAGGCGGCGGGCGCCCCGCCGGCCCTGCCGCAATCCGCCTATGCCGGGACCTGGCGCGACCCCTGGTACGGCGACGTGCGGATCACGAAACGCGACGTGCAGCTGTGGCTGGAGTTCTCCCGCAGCCCGGCGCTGAACGGTCCGCTGGTGCCGTATGACGGTGAGACCTTCCGCACCCGCTTCCCCGACACGCGCGAGGAGGATGTGTTCGTCACCTTCGCGCTGGAGGGCGGCCGTCCCGTCCGGGCGACGATGAAGGCCGTCAGCCCGGACGCCGACTTCAGCTACGACTATCACAATCTGCGGCTGACGAAGGTTTGAGCCGGACGGTCAGTCCGCGGCGCGCCCGCCCGGCCGCTTGCCGGCCTCGAGGATCGGCATGCCCGCCTCGGTGGGGATGTAGATGATCTGGCGGTCCTGGCGGTCTGCCGTCTCCTTGAGCATGTCGATATAGGCCCAGCGCAGATAGTTGTCGGGGCCGCCGAGGCTCTCGGCCATGATGCGATTGGCCTCATTGGTGCCGCGCGCGCGGGCGATCTCGGCGCGGGCGGTCAGCTCGGCCGAATCCAGCGCGGCCTGGGCCTCCAGCACGCGGATGCGGCGGTCCTGCACGGCCTGCTCATAGGCCGCCTTGCCGGCCATCTGCTTCTGATAGACGTTGTAGGTCGGCAGGCCGAGCAGCACGGCCACGCCGATGATCACGACGCCGATGATCAGCGCCAGGGTCGATCCAAATCCCCGCATTCCCGTTCTCCTGATAGGGTCGGCCGATGCCAGCAGGCGCGGCCGCCGACGTCAACTGCGGCCTAGTTCGCCACCAGTTCGATCACGTCAAGGGTCGATTCCAGCTGCGGATAGGGCAGGACCAGCCGCCAGCGGCGCGAGCCGATTCGCTCGAACACGCCGACCAGGTCGCGCTCCGGGTTCTGGCCGTAGGAACTGGCCGGCGGCTCATCGGCCACCGACAGGCCGCCGAGGAAGATCAGGCGCCGGGGCGTTTCGGGGAACAGCAGGCCGGTCTGGCGCTGGGAGCCCGTCAGCTTGGACAGTTTGAGGCCCCGGCCGGTCTGCTCGATGCGGCAGTCGAACCATCCGTACACGACATAGCCGAGGCCCTGGGTGTTCTGGTTGCCGAGCTTGACGGTGCGGCAGCGATAGTCGCCGGGAGGCGGTTCGGCGCCGGACACGGCGGCGCGCGGATCGACCAGGGCGCCGAGGGAGGCGAGATCGCCGGAGCCCTCGAAGCGGCGGGCCTCGGACAGGGCCTGGGCCCAGGCGCGGTCGAGCCGGTTCAGCCGGTCCCGGTCGAAGGCGGTGATCGGGCCCCGCCAGTCGGCGAGCACGGGACCTTGCCCCGGGCCGGGGGGAGGGGGCGGCGGGGGAGGGGGCGTCACGCCGCCGTAGTCGCCGCCCGGCGGGGTGGCGCAGGCGGTCAGCAGCAGGCCGGCGGCGAGGGAGAGAGCGGTGATGCGCATGCGGACGAACCCCGATGTCGGCGGCATTGAACGCCGGACCCTGGGTCAGAAGGGCCCGTCCGCGGCGGTCGCGTCAAGAGGTGCGGGGCCGGTTTGCCCCGCCCGTCCGACGGATCACTCCGGGACGGGTTCGGCCTTGCGGCGCGGGGCGCGTTTGCGGGGGGCGGGCTTTTCGGCGTCGCCTTCACCCTCGGCGGCGGCAGCGGGCGCCGGTGTGGGGGCCGCGCGGGTCAGGAAGCCCGGCAGGGCGGTCGGCGCCTCGTCGAACGCGGGCGGCGCAGAGGGAGAGACGGGCTCGGTCGGCGCGGGCGCGGCCTCGGCGCCGGGGGC
>CAMCIP010000005.1 GCA_945874855.1 Brevundimonas vancanneytii | reverse complement strand
CATCCTGCTGCCGATGTGCATCGGCATCAGCGTGCTGGTGCTGGGCCTGCTGGTCTGGGTCGTGATCCGCTACAACAAGAAGGCCAATCCGGTGCCCGCGCGCTGGAGCCACAACACCCTGGTCGAGGTCGTCTGGACCATCGTGCCGGTGTTCATCCTGGTGGGCATCGCCCTGTTCTCGTTCCGCCTGCTGTTCGCCTATGAGAACATGCCCGAGCCGGACATGACCATCAAAGCCACGGGCAACCAGTGGAACTGGTCCTATGAATACCCCGACCAGGGCGTCGCCGAATTCTACTCCAGCATGCTGCCCGAGGACGAGGTCGCCCGCCGCGGCATGCCCTCGGCCCTGTATCGCCTGGCCGTCGATGAACCCATCGTGGTTCCGGTCGGCAAGACGGTGAAGGTGCTGGTCACCGCTTCGGACGTGATCCACTCCTTCGCCCTGCCCGCCTTCGGCCTGAAGACGGACGCCATTCCGGGCCGGACCAATGAGACCTGGTTCAAGGCCGACCGCGTCGGCACCTTCTACGGCCAGTGCTCCGAGTTGTGCGGCGTCGATCATGCCTTCATGCCGATCGAGATCCGCGTCGTGTCCGAGGCGGAGTTCGCCGCCTGGGTCGCATCCAAGGGCGGCTCCATGACCGCCGCCGCGGACGCCGAGGCCGCCGCTGCTGCGCCTGTCGCCGCACCGGCCGCCGCTCCGGCCGCGATCGATCCGGCTTCGGCCGTCGCCCCGACCCCTGCGCCGGCCCCCGCGCCGGCCGCCGCCCAGTAAGAGACGCGAGAGCCCCGAAGACCATGGCCACCGCCGCCGCACACGATCACGGGCACGACGCCCACGACCACAAGCCGGGCTTCTTCACCCGCTGGTTCCTGTCGACCAATCACAAGGACATCGGCACGCTGTACCTGCTGTTCGCCATCATGGCGGGCATCGTCGGCGGCGCCCTGTCCGGCCTGATCCGCCTTGAGCTGGCCCAGCCCGGCATCCAGTATTTCGTCGAGGGCGGGGTCATCGACCAGATGGGTCTGATCGAGGCGTCCAAGCACGGCTACAACGTCACCGTCACGGCCCACGCCCTGATCATGATCTTCTTCATGGTCATGCCGGCGATGATCGGCGGCTTCGGCAACTGGTTCGTGCCGATCATGATCGGCGCGCCGGACATGGCCTTCCCGCGCATGAATAACATCTCGTTCTGGCTGCTGGTCTCGGCCTGGATCCTGCTGTGCGCCTCGATGTTCGTGGACGGCGGACCCGGCAAAGGCTTCGGCGGCGGCTGGACCATCTATCCGCCCCTGTCGACCAGCGGCCACACCGGCCCGGCCATGGATCTGGCGATCTTCTCCCTGCACGTGGCGGGGGCCAGCTCGATCCTCGGCGCGATCAACTTCATCACCACCATCTTCAACATGCGCGCCCCGGGCATGACCCTGCACCGGATGCCGCTGTTCGCCTGGTCGGTGCTGGTCACCGCCTTCCTGCTGCTGCTGTCGCTGCCCGTTCTGGCCGGCGCCATCACCATGCTGCTGACGGACCGCAACTTCGGCACCGCCTTCTTCGATCCGACCGGTGGCGGCGACCCGGTGATGTTCCAGCACCTGTTCTGGTTCTTCGGCCACCCCGAGGTCTACATCCTGATCCTGCCCGGCTTCGGCATCATCAGCCACATCGTCTCGACCTTCTCGAAGAAGCCCGTGTTCGGCTATCTGGCCATGGCCTACGCCATGGTGGCGATCGGCTTCATCGGCTTCATCGTCTGGGCCCACCACATGTACACCGTCGGCATGACGGTGAACCTGCGGGCCTATTTCATCGCCGCCACCATGATCATCGCCGTGCCCACGGGGGTGAAGATCTTCAGCTGGATCGCCACCATGTGGGGCGGGTCCATCGACTTCAAGACGCCCATGCTGTGGGCCATGGGCTTCATCTTCCTGTTCACCGTCGGCGGCGTGACCGGCGTGGTCCTGGCCAACGCGGCCATCGATTACAGCCTGCACGACACCTACTATGTGGTGGCCCACTTCCACTATGTGCTGTCGCTGGGTGCCGTGTTCGCGATCTTCGGCGGCTTCTACTACTGGTACGAGAAGATGTTCGGCGTGAAGTACAATGAGTTCCTCGGCGCCGCCCACTTCTGGATCACCTTCGTGGGCGTGAACGTGGTCTTCTTCCCGCAGCACTTCCTCGGCCTGCAGGGCATGCCGCGCCGCTACGTCGACTATTCGGAAGGCTATGCCTACTGGAACATGGTGTCGTCCTGGGGCTACGTCATCACCGCCGTGGGCGTGGTGGTCTTCCTGGTCATGCTGGCCGAGTCCGCCGTCCGCCGCCGCAAGGCCGTCGCCAATCCGTGGGGCGAGGGCGCCACGACCCTGGAATGGACCCTGTCCAGCCCGCCGCCGCACCACCAGTTCAACGAACTGCCGGTCATCAAGCCGACCGACCACTGACCCCCGTCTCGTTCGCGAGACGAAACCAGGACCAGAAGGGGCCGCTCCGCCGCATCGTCGGCGGGGCGGCTCCGATCCGTTTCATGACCCAGCTTCCGCCCGCCCTCGCCGAAGATGCCGCAGCGCCCGCGCTGTCCACCGCCCGCCCGGAAGAGTGGTTCCAGCTGCTCAAGCCGCGGGTGATGTCGCTGGTGGTGTTCACGGCCCTGACCGGCCTGTTCGCCGCCCCGGGCGATCCGCGGCTGTTCGAGGGGCTGATCGCCGTGCTGTGTATCGCCGTGGGCGCGGGCGCTGCCGGGGCCCTGAACATGGCGCTGGAAGGTGAGACCGACGCCCTGATGCGGCGCACCCGGGGACGGCCGGTGGCGTCCGGCAAGGTCCGCAGCGCCGACGCCCTGACCTTCGGCATCATCCTGTCCCTGTTCTCGGTGACCCTGCTGGGGATGAACTCCAACTGGATGGCGGCGGGCCTGCTGGCCCTGACCATCGTCTACTATGCCGGCCTCTACACCCTGGTGCTGAAGCGGCGCACGCCCCAGAACATCGTCATCGGCGGGGCGGCAGGCGCCTTTCCGCCGGTGATCGGCTGGGCCGCCGCCACGGGCGACGCGCCGCTGCAGGCCTGGTGGCTGTTCCTGATCATCTTCCTGTGGACCCCGCCGCACAGCTGGGCCCTGGCCCTCTATTCGACCGGCGACTATGCGCGCGCCGGCATTCCCATGATGCCGGTGGCGCGCGGCGCGCAGTCCACGCGGCTGCAGATCCTGCTCTACAGCCTGGCCCTGGTCGTCGCCGCGGTGGTGCCGGCCCTGCATCCCCTCGGCGGGACCGAGCCGCTGGGCGGCACCGGCTATCTGGCAGTGTCGATCGGCGGCGGCGCCCTGTTCCTGTTGCTGGCGGTGCGGCTGTGGCGTTCGCGCGCCGGCGACGCCCCTGACAAGGCCGAGGCCGTGGGGCGAGAGGCCGCATTGTATGACGTCCGCGCAGAGGCCAAACCGGCGCGCAACCTGTTCGCCTTCTCGATCCTTTATCTGTCGGCCCTGTTCGCGGCCCTGTTGATCGAGCATCTGCCGGCGAGCGTCGTGGAGTGCCCCTCATGCGTCTGACCGACGCCGAACTCAGCGCGAGAAAACGCCGCAACGTCTGGATCGCCGGGGCGCTGGTCGCCTTCATCGTGCTGATCTTCCTGACGACCTTCCTGCGCATGCAGCGCAATCTGGCCGAGCGGAAGGCGATGCAGGCCGGGGTCGTGGCCGAGGCGCCCCGATGAAGCGCCACACCGTCGTCGCCGTCGCCTGCAGCCTGGCCGTCGTGACCATGACCGGCGCCGCCTTCGCGGCCGTGCCCCTGTATGACCTGTTCTGCCGTGTGACCGGCTTCGACGGCACCACCATGCGGGCCGACAAGCCGTCGGATGTGGTGCTGGACCAGACCGTCATGGTCCGGTTCGACACCAATGTGCGCGACCTGCCCCTGACCTTCACCGCGCGTCAGGTCCGCCAGCGCGTGCGAATCGGCGAGACGGGCATGGCCTGGTTCGACGTCACCAACACCTCGGACCAGCCGATCGGGGCGACCGCCGCCTACAATGTCGTGCCCGAGCGCGCCGGCCAGTATTTCCAGAAGCTGCAGTGCTTCTGTTTCGACGGCCAGGTGATCGCCCCGGGCGAGACGCGCGCCTTCCCGGTCCAGTACTTCATCGCGCCCGAGATGGCGGTCGAACGCGACGGCCGTGGCATCGGTGAGATTACCCTCAGCTACACCTTCTGGCCCACGCGCGACTTCGACGCCGCCGTCGCCCCGCCCGCCGTGACGCCGGCAGCCACGGCAGCCTCTGGCGCGGCCGCCGACCGGGCGCTATAGCCACCGCAATCCGCTTCCCAGGGACGAAAAAGATCCTCCATGGCCGACGCCCACGCCGCTCCGCACCACGACTATCACCTGGTTGATCCCAGCCCCTGGCCGCTGGTCGCCTCCATCGCCGTCACGGTGATGATGATCGGCGCCGTGGCCTGGATGAAGGGCGTGTTCGGGCTGGAGGCCGGCACCAGCTGGCTGTTCTTCGCCGGTCTGGCGGGGGTGCTCTATTCGATGTTCGGCTGGTGGGCGGACGTCATCAAGGAAAGCAGGAAGGGCGACCATACGCCGGTCGTCTCGATCGGCCTGCGCTACGGCATGGTGCTGTTCATCGCCTCGGAAGTGATGTTCTTCGCCGCCTTCTTCTGGATGTTCTTCGAGATGGCGGTGTTCAATGAGGCGCGCGCCGCCATCCCGGAAGTCGGCCTGTGGGCCGACACCGCCAAATCCTGGGCCAATCCCGACGGCACCCCGATCTGGCCGCCCAAGGGCGTGGAGACCCTCAGCGCCTGGCAACTGCCGCTGCTGAACACCGTGATCCTGCTGCTGAGCGGCACGACGGTGACCTGGGCCCACCATGCGATCCAGGTCGGCGATCGCGCCGGGGCCAAGCTGGGCCTGCTGATCACCGTCCTGCTCGGCGTGCTGTTCACGGGCGTTCAGGCCTATGAGTATTACCACATCATCCACGAGAACCTGTTCTTCAACGAGGAGGCCGCCAACGCCGGGCTCTACGGGTCGATCTTCTTCATGGCGACCGGCTTCCACGGGTTCCACGTCCTGATCGGCACCCTCTTCCTGGCGGTCTGCCTGCTGCGCCTGATGGCCGGACAGATGAGCCCGGAGAAGCATTTCGGCTTCGAGGCGGCGGCCTGGTACTGGCATTTCGTGGACGTGGTCTGGCTGTTCCTGTTCGCCTTCGTCTACGTCACCTTCGGGTGACGGGGGCGCCCCGGGGCGTGAACGCATTTCGTGCCGGCCTGCAGAGCCGCTGTCCAAACTGTGGTCGGGGCCCCCTGTTCGCGGGGTTCCTGAGGGTCGTCGACCGGTGCGCCGTCTGCGGCTTCGACTTCACCCGGCTGAACACCGGCGACGGGGCAGCGGTCTTCATCATGCAGATCGTGGGCTTCCCCGTGGTCTTCAGCGCCCTGTGGGTCGAGATCGTCCACGCCCCGCCAATGTGGCTGCATCTGATCGTCTGGCCGCCCCTGGCCGTGATCGCCGCCCTGGCCCTGATGCGGCCCGGCAAGGGCGCCATGGTCGCCCTGCAGATGAGGAACCACGCCGCCGAGGCGCGCAATGACGACTGAGCGGCCGGGCTTTCCGTGGGCTCTGACGGTCCTGACCGCGCTCGGGCTGGCCGTGCTGGTGGCGCTGGGGACCTGGCAGGTCAACCGGCTGGCGTGGAAGCAGGACCTGATCGCCCGCGCCGAGGCCGCGGCCATCCAGCCGCCGGTTCAGGCGGCGATTCTGGCGGACGCGGGAGAGTCCGCCGAGTTCCGGCGCGTGATCCTGACCTGTCCGGGTCTGGCTTCGGCGCCCTTTGTCGAGCTTCGCACGATCGAGCAGGGGCAGGCCGGCGTTCGGCTGGTCTCGGCCTGTCGCGACTCAGGCCGGACCTGGCTGGTCGACCGCGGCTTCGTGGCCGATGAGGTTGTGGGCCGGCCCGCGGTGAGCCAGGTGGCCACGCCGGTGCGGATCGAAGGCGTGCTGCGGCGCCCCTCGGCATCCGGGGCCTTCACGCCAAAGCCCGAGGGCCGCACCTTCTATGGCCGCGACCCGGTGGCCATGGCGGCCGTCCTGGGCGCGCCCGGGCCCGTCGCCCCCCTGACCGTCTATCTGACCGCCTCGTCGAGCCCGGACGGGCCGATGGTGCGTCCCTCCGCCCCCCCGCCCGCCTTCTCCAACAACCACCTCGGCTATGCCGCCACCTGGTATGGTCTGGCCCTCGTGCTGGCCGGCATGTGGATCGCCTTCGTCCTGCGGCGGCGCCGATGACCGCCCTGGTCACGACCCTGTCGAACGGCGTGCGCGTGGTCGCCGACCCCATGCCGGGTCTGAAGACCTTCGCCCTGTCGGTGACGGTCGACGGTGGCTCGCGCTGGGAGGACGCGCGGCGCGCCGGCTGGTCGCACTTCCTCGAGCATCTGGTGTTCAAGGGCGCCGGCGACATGGACGCCCGCGAGATCGTGGAGCGGGTCGAGCGCGAAGGCGGCTCGGTCAACGCCGCCACCGGCCACGAGCGGACCAGTTTCGAGGTGCGCGGGCTGGCCGCCTCGCTGGACATGGCGCTGCAGGTCACGGCCGATCTGGTCCTGCGCCCGACCCTGGATCCCGTCGAGATCGAGCGCGAAAAGGATGTGGTGGCCCAGGAGATCGCCGAGGCCTTCGACACGCCCGACGACCATGTGTTCGAGATGGCCCAGGCCATGGCCTTTCCCGACCAGCCCCTGGGGCGGCCCATTCTGGGTTCGGTCGAGGCCCTGGCCCCCGTCGGCCGCGACGGCATAGGGGACTGGCGGCGCGGTCTCTATGCGCCCGAGCGGATGGTGGTGGCGGTCTCCGGCGCGGTCGATCCGGACTGGTTGACGGCGGCGGTCGAGACCCGGTTCGGCGACGCGCCCGCAGGCGAAAGCGTGTCCCCGCCCGCACCTGCGAGATTCGAGGGCGGGCAGGCCGTACTGAGCCGGCACATCGAACAGGCCAATCTGGTCTTTCTGGTGCCCGCCTGCGGCACGCGCGACCCCCGCTATCCCGCCACCCGTCTGCTGGCCGAGATCCTCGGCGGCGGCATGGCCTCGCGCCTGTTCCAGAGCGCGCGCGAGGAGCTGGGCCTGGCCTATGCGATCGACGCCTATTTCGACGCCTATGCCGAGGTCGGCCTGATCGGCATCTACGCCGGCTGCGCCCCCGATCGGGCCGAGGCCCTTGCCGCCGTCTGCGCACAGGAACTGCGGGACCTCGCCGAGCGGGGCCCGACGCCCCGGGAGCTGGCGCGGGCCCAGGCGGTCCAGGCGGCCGGCGTGTTGATGTCGGACGAAAGCCCCACCTCGCGCGCCGGGCGCGCGGCAGCCCAGACCCTGCTGTTCGGCGCGCCGATCCCGACCGAGGTGTCGGTGGCGCGCATCCGGGACCAGACCATCGACACGGTGCGGGCCGCCGCTGCCGAGGCCCTGGCCACCGGCCGCGCGGCGAGCGCCGTTCTGGGGCCGAAGCGGTCGCACGGGGCCGGTCGCGTCTTCCCCGATCGTCTCCGGGGCTGACCCCCTGTCGTTTCGTTCTGCGGCGCGCTAGCCTGCCTCATGGCGCTGCTGGAATGGATCGGTGAGCGGACGGGGCCTTCGGTCCACGGGCAAGGGGTAACCCTGCGGCCGCCGCGCGCGTCGGACCACACAGACTGGGCCGCCCTGCGCCTGGCCTCGCGCCCCTATCTGACGCCGTGGGAGCCGACCTGGCCCGAGGACGACCTGAGCCGCGCGGCCTTCCGCCGCCGGCTGGCCATCTATGGCCGCGAGATGGAGCAGGGCACGGCCTGGCCCCTGTTCGCCTTCGCCGACGGGCATCTGGTGGGGGCCATCACCCTGTCCAACGTCCGGCGCGGCGTGGCCGAGACGGGCACCCTGGGCTACTGGATCGCCCAGGCCCACGCCGGACGCGGCCTGGCCACGGCGGCCGTGCGTGCCATGGTCGACTTCGCCTTCTCCGAACTGAGGTTGCACCGGGTCGAGGCAGCCTGTCTTCCAGCCAACCGGGCGTCGCGGCGGGTGCTGGAAAAGGCGGGCTTCGAGGCAGAGGGTCGGGCGCGGGCTTATCTCAAAATTAACGGCGCGTGGGCAGATCATCTTCTGTTCGGCCGGATCAACGACAGTCCCGTTTCGACTGCCGACACGACGTGACCAGGGAGCGCCGAGGCGCGTGCAGACACGGTCCAGAGCGCTCGCGTGGGACGCGACCACGGCGATCGAGGCCCTGGCCGGGGCTGATGCCGCGCTCTGGGAGTGGACGCCTGCGACCGACAGGCTGAGGTTCACCGGCGCAACCCGATCCCTGGGTCTGGCGGATCTGGCCCCGGAGTGTTCGGGGGCGGCCTTCGTTGCCCTGACCCTGCCCCAGGACCGGGCCATCGCCGAGGGCCTGCTGAAGCCGCATGATGAAGGATTCGAGGTGGCCCTGCGCATCCGCATGCGCGACGGGCGCCTGGTTCTGTGGCGCGGCGTCTGGCTTGAAGACGGCCTGCGCGCGGCGGGCCTGGCGGCCCCCGAGGCCAAGTTCGCCGGGTCGGACCGGGACGCCCTGACCGGCCTCCTGGACCGGCGCGCCTTCGTGACCCGGGTCGGCGAGGTGCTGGCGCGGCCGGGCCCGGTGGAGATCGTCGTCGCCGACGTCGACCGCCTGCGCCGGCTGAACGAGGCCCTCGGCCATGAGCGGGCCGACATGGTTCTGTCCGCCCTGGGGTCCCGGCTGGCCGGAGCCTTTCCGCCGGGCGCCTGCCCCGCCCGAATCGGCGAGGACGAGTTCGCCATCATCGCCTCCGGCGCCCTGACGCGGCCGTCGGAGCGCCTGCGCGAGGCGCTGGAACAACCGCTGCGGGTCGCCGGGTTCGACATCTATCCCACGGTCTCGATCGGGGCAGTGACCGCCGAAGGCGGGCCGGACGCGCCGGACGCGGCCGAGTTGTTGCGCCGGGTCGAGCTGGCGGTCGAACAGGCCAAGTCTGCGGGACGCGGCGGCGCCGCCGCCTATGGCCGCGCGCTGGAAAGCGACAGCCTGTCCCGGCTGGCGCTGGAAGCCGACCTCAGGAACGCCTTCCTCCGCGGCGAGATCGAGCCCTTCTACCAGCCGATCGTCAACCTCGCGACCGGGGCCGTCGCCGGCTTCGAGGCCCTGGCGCGCTGGCGCCATCCCAAGCGCGGTCTGGTGCCGCCGGACGAGTTCCTGACCCTGGCCGACGAGATGGGCCTGATGAATGACCTGGGCCTGATGATGATGACCCAGGCCTCGCGCCAGCTGGCCGAGTGGCTTCATCGGCACCCCCACGCCGGCAACCTGTTCTGCAGCGTCAACCTTTCGGTCGCGGAGATCGAACGGCCCAATCTGGTGGAGGACGTCGCCCGGGTGATCGCCGAGGCCGGCCTGCCGCGTGGAGCGCTGAAGCTGGAGGTGACCGAGGGCGACATCATGCGCGACACCACCCGCGCCGCCGAGGTCCTGACACGGCTCAAGGCGGCGGGCGCCTCGTTGGCGCTGGACGACTTCGGCACCGGCTTCTCGTCGCTGACCTGGCTGGCCAAGCTGCCGTTCGACACCCTCAAGATCGACCGCTACTTCGTTCTGACCATGGACAAGGACGAGGGCTCGGCCAAGATCGTCAAATCGGTGGTCAATCTGGGCCGCGACCTGTCGCTCGAGGTGGTGGCCGAGGGCGTGGAAAACGCCGGTCTGGCGCGCCGCCTGATCGACGCCCAGTGCCACTATGGTCAGGGTTTCGGCTACGCCCCCGCCCTGCCCGCGCAGGAGGCCGAGGTCTATCTGAACGAGTCCGTCGCCGACGGTGCCGCGCCGATCAAGGCCCGCTCGGGCTGAAGGCGCGAGCTCAGGCCCGCCCGCTCTGTCCAGACAGGGCCCCGGCCTCGTCGACGCCGACGGTGCGCAGGGCGCGGGCCCATTTGGACGCGTGATCCAGGTCGAAAATCACGTCGATCTCCGCCTCGGCGACCAGCCAGACGTTGTCGGCCAGTTCGGACTCGAGCTGGCCCTCGCCCCAACCGGCATAGCCGAGTGCCAGCAGGGCGCGGCGCGGCCCGCTCACCGGATCGGCCATGGCGACCAGGGCGTCGCGCGTGCCCGTCAGGGCCAGCCCCTCGCCGAACGGCAGGCTGGAGCCGTGGGAGAGCCAGTCATCGGTATGGACGACAAAGCCCCGCTCTCGCTCCACCGGACCGCCGACCATGACGGGCCGCTCGCCGCCAGCCTCGGCGGGGGGAAGATCCAGCCGGTCGAGCACCGTCGCCAGGGAAACCCCCGACGCCTGGGCGTCCAGCCTCACCCCCATGGCGTGGTCGGGTCCGTGCGAACAGACCAGAATGACCGCGTGCTCGAAGCGCGGGTCCTCGATGCCGGGCATGGCCACCAGCAAGCGGCCGGTCAGGGGGGAGGGGCCGTCCATGGGGGTATCATCGGCGCCCGGGCGGTTTGACGCAAGCACCGCTGCGCCTTGGCGGACGCGATCGCAGGGCCTATGTGGCGGCCATCCCCCCCGTCCAAGGAGACTTCCGCGTGACCATTCAGATCGGCGACCGCATCCCCTCGACCAGGCTGGCCCAGGCCACGGCGGAAGGGCCGCGCCCCGTCTCCACCGACGACTTCTTCGGCGGCCGCACGGTCGCCCTGTTCGCCGTGCCCGGCGCCTTCACCCCGACCTGCTCCGCCGCACACCTGCCGGGCTTCAAGGCCCATCTGGAAGACTTCAAGGCCAGGGGCGTGGACGCCGTGGCCTGTCTCTCGGTGAACGACGCCTTCGTCATGGGCGCCTGGGGCGACAGCCAGGGCGTCGGTCCCGATCAGATCGTCATGCTGGCCGACGGCAATGGCGACCTGACGCGGGCGCTGGGCCTGGTCCTGGACGCCCGCATGGCCGGGCTGGGCGAGCGCTCGCTCCGCTATGCCATGCTGGTGCGAGACGGCGTGGTCGAACAGCTGAATGTGGATGAGCCCGGCGCCTTCGACGTCTCCTCGGCCGAGCGTCTGATCGCCCAGCTCTGACGGGCGTCGCGACGGGTCAGGCGGCGGCGGCTTCGGCCTCTGCCGCCGCGTCCGGCTGGGCCAGCACATGCTGGACCGCGCCGAGCAGGGCCTGGGGCGTGATCGGCTTGGGCACGAAGTAGTTCATGCCCGCGGCCAGACAGGCCTCGACGTCCTCCGGGCTGGTGTCGGCCGTCACGGCGATCACCGGCACGGCGGCATTCGGCCCGCCTGAGGCCCGTAGCCGCCGGGTGGTCTCACGACCGTCCAGCTCCGGCATGCGCACGTCCATGAAGATCAGGTCGAACGTCTCGGCCTGACAGGCGATCAGGGCCGACATGCCGTCTTCGGCGGAGGTCACATCGCACCCCAGCGGGGCGAGGATCAGCTGCACCGCGCGACGATTGATGTCGTGGTCGTCGACGACCAGAACCTTCAATGCGCGGCCCTCTTCAACCTCGTCTTCGGGGGCGTCGACCGGCGCCTGCCCCGACGACACAGCGGCTGCGACGGCGCGTTCGGGATCGGCCATGACCGGGACCTGCGCCGCCGGTGCGGCAGCGGGCGCAAGCGGCCGCGCAGAGGGCAGCCGGCCCGTGTCGTCCCTCACCGGCGCAAGGGCCGCCGTGGCCGATGCACGACCCAGGACCACGGCCACGGTGAAGGCCGCACCCTCGCCGGGGCGGCTCCTGGCGGTCAGGCGGCCCCCCATGAGACCGACCAGTTCGCGGCTGATGGACAGACCGAGACCGGTGCCCCCATGCCGGGCGCTGACGCCGTCGGTGGTCTGGTCGAAGGGTGTAAACAGCCGGGCGACCTGATCGGCGCTCATGCCCGGACCGGTATCGGCCACCTCGATCAGAAGGGCATGCCCGCCCGCATCCTCGTCCCAGGCCGACAGCCGCAGGGTGATCGACCCGGTCTGGGTGAATTTCAGCGCGTTGGACAGCAGGTTGTTGAGGATCTGGCGCAGGCGCATCGGATCCCCGCGTACCCCCCGCGGCAGGCTGGCCGCGCCCTCGATGCGCAGCTTCAACCCCTTGGCCCGGATCGGTGCCTGCCACAGTCGCAGGGTCTGGGCCATGAGCGCACGCAGGTCGAAGTCGCTTTGCTCCACCGTCATACGCCCGGCCTCGATCTTGGCATGGTCGAGCAGGTCGTCCAGGAGCGCCTTCATCATCAGGCCGGCGTCGGCGATCAGTCGGGCCTGGCTGCGCG
The DNA here is from genome assembly GCA_945874855.1 of Brevundimonas vancanneytii. Lineage (GTDB taxonomy): Bacteria > Pseudomonadota > Alphaproteobacteria > Caulobacterales > Caulobacteraceae > Brevundimonas > Brevundimonas vancanneytii_A. Next base: position 9,724 of record CAMCIP010000005.1, on the reverse strand, counting down.
CCGCCGCATCGTGGGCCCCGCGCTCCAGTTCGACCGCGCCGCTCAGGATGGCGCCGATCGGCGTGCGCAGGTCGTGGCCGACGGCGGCCAGAAAGGCCGAGCGGCTCTCCATCGCCGCCTCGGCCTGGCCCTGCCTTCGCACGGCCTCCAGCCGCGCTGCACTCTCGGCCTCGCGCGCCCGCTCCATCTGGCGCCACAGCGTCAGGCAGTAGGTGACGAACACGGCGATGGCGGTGCCGACCGCCACGCAATAGGCCATCGGTGCGCCGACGCCGGCCAGGAACACCGGAGTGGCGGCCAGATAGAGGAACTGCGGCATGATGGTCAGGCCCATCACCAGCCGCGACCTCGGCGCATTGATCACCGCATAGATCGCCCCGGCCGAGAGCATGATGGCCGCGCAGATCCCGCCCAGGGTGCCCGCCGTCAGCCACAGCGCGACGGACAGGCTTCCGAAATAGGCGGCATTGGCGACCAGGATGAAGAAGGCGGCGGCCGTCCGGACCCGCCCCATGTGCTCGGTCCGCCCGTTGTTGATGGGGGCCAGGATCAGAAGATCGAGCAGTTGGATCAGGAAGTAGCCGCCGACCCAAAGGACGGCAAACGACCACGACAGGACAGGACTGAACACCAGGGCGCAGGCTGCGCCCAGGCAAAGCCGCTGCAACAGCCCCTTGCGGCGCTGGCGGATCGCCGTGGCCCAGGGGCCGGCTTCGGTCGTCGTGTCCATCCGGCCTCCCGATACAGAGACGAAGGTCTCCGGGCAGCCTTTATGCCAGAGGGGCCCCTAACGTGCCGTCAACGCAGGGTGCCGACGGCCTGGGCAATCGTCGTGAACCCCTCCGCGCGCAGGCGGTCTGCCAGTTCCGACAGAATGGCGCGGACCAGTCCCGGGCCGTGGTGGACGAGGGCAGAGTAGAGCTGAACCGCCCCGGCTCCCATCCGGATCCGCACCAGGGCCTCGGCCCCGGAGTCGATCCCGCCCGCCGCGATCAGGGCCAACTGCCCCTCTGCGGCCTCGGCGACCCGCTGAAGCGCACGGCGCGCCAACGGCCGCAGGGGCGCGCCGGACAGGCCCCCCATCTCGGCGGCCCGGGCTGAGCGCAGGTCGTCGGGCCGCGCGATCGTGGTGTTGGACACGATCAGCCCATCCAGCTTCCACGCCCGCGCGGCGCCCACGATCTCCACGATCTCGGCGTCCGTCAGATCCGGGGCGATCTTGAGGAAGACCGGGGCCCCGTCGGTCGGTCGTGCCTCGGCGACGCGGCCCAGCAGGTCGTCCAGGGCGTCGCGGCCCTGCAGCGCGCGCAGACCCGGGGTGTTGGGCGAGGACACATTGATCGTGAACCAGTCCGCCTTGCCCGCCAGCCGTCTCAGGCCGGCAACATAGTCGGCGGCCCGGTCCTCGGAATCCTTGTTGGCTCCCAGATTGGCGCCGACCAGGACGCCGGCGGGGCGGCGGTCGAGCCGGCCGGCGAAGGCTTCCAGCCCGGCGTTGTTGAACCCCATCCGGTTGATGACCGCCTGATCCTCCGGCAGGCGAAACAGCCGCGGTCGAGGGTTGCCCGCCTGGGGCCGGGGTGTGACCGAGCCTGCCTCGACGAAGCCGAAGCCCAGTCTCGCCAGCCCTCCAAGGGCCCGCGCGTCCTTGTCCAGTCCGGCCGCCAGCCCCACGGGGTTGGGCAGATGCAGGCCCGCCAGCTCGGTCGCCAGCAAGGGATCCGGCGGCGCGACCGCGGGCGCGGGCATCAGCGAAAGCCCGGCGATGGCCAGCCGGTGCGCCGTCTCCGGCTCGACCCGGCGCAGCGCCCAGGCGGCGGCCGCGTCCAGCATCAGACGGCCTCCCCCAGCAACATGTCGCCATCGTCCGTCACGGCCAGCGGCCGGTCGACGCGCACCGCCGCCACCGGCAAGGGGCCATACTGGTGCGGGAACAGTTCGCCGCCGCGCGACGCCTCCCAGCGCACGGCGTCCAGCGCGCCCAGATCGACCTCAAGCAGGCGCAGACCCCGTCCGCCGGCGTAATGACGCCGCGCTGTCCCGGCCAGCTGGTCCGCCGTCGACAGATGGATGTAGCCGTCGGCCAGATCGACGGCCGATCCGGCATAGGTGCCCGCGGCCCGGGCCGCCGCCCATTCCTCGGCGGCCACGATCTTGAAGACGGTCGTGTCGGTCATCCCTCGGCGCCGCCGCCGACGTCGCCGGGCTTCAGGAACAGCTCCAGAGACGCCCGCCCGGCCGCATCGATTGCGAACACGGCCGCGGCCCCGGTGGGAAAACCGGCGCTGAACCGCTCGATGGCCGAAGGTGAAGCGGCACCCTCGATCAGCAGTTCGACCGCCAGCTGATGGACCCCGGGATTGTGAGCGACCAGCATCAGGCAGCCGGCCTGATCCCCCATGCCCTCCGCCTCGGCACGCAATACGTCACTGGGCGCGTCATAGAGCCGGGGGTTCACACGCACATCGACGTCACCGAAGGCGTCCTGGACCACATCCCAGGTTTCGCGCGTGCGCACCGCCGCCGAGACCAGGGCCACGTCCGGCCGGACTCCCCGCCCGGCCAGGGCACGGGCGACCAGGCCTGCGTCATTGCGACCGCGCGGACTCAATGGACGGTCCTCATCGCGGCCCGAAATGGCGGCGCGCTCGGCCTTGGCGTGACGCATCAGGATGAGACGGTGCATCTGGCCGATCTAGAGGGGTTCGCGCCTCGGGGCCAGAGTGGGAGGCGCCGTGCGCGTGGCCGGAACGGGCTGGAGCGCCGGCCGGCCCTGGATCGCCGCGCGCACCTCGCCGGGACGCACCCGGGCATAGGCCTGTCGCGTCGCTTCCAGCAGGATCAGGCCGGCGAAGCCGGGCGCGACGCTGCGGCCCACCTGGTCGAAGGCGTCCGCCATGCCCAGCAGCGGCCGCCACGGCGGGACGTACAGGGTCTGGGACCAGGCCGAGGGCTCCAGCCCGCTCTGACGCACGAGCGTCTCAAGCTGGCGACGGGTGAAGGGCCGGCCGTGGCCGAAGGGGGTCGACTCCGCCCGCGCCCAAAGACCGCCCCGCGCCGCCGTGGCCAGGATGATCCGCCCGGCCGGGGCCAGCACGCGCACGGCGTCGGCCAGGACCATGGCCGGAGCGTCGGCCTCCTCGAGCGCATGGACCAGCAGGACGCGGTCGAAGGTCCCGGCGGCGAAGGGCAGCGCGCGCTCGTCGACCAGGACCGAGCGGTTGCGGCCGGCGGGTGGCCAGGACTCGGCCCCCTGCCCGCCCGGCATTGCGGCGATCTGGCGACGCGCTCCGACGAAGCCGTCCAGCCAGGGCACTGCATAGCCGACGCCCAGCACGTCGCAGCCCGTCGCCTCACCCCAGGCGTCGTCGAGCCGTCGGGCGATGAGGCGGCGCACCACCTGCCCGGCCGGCTCGCCATAGAAGGCCCTGAGTTCCTCGACGCTGCGGCGCATGACGGCGAGGATAGCGCCATCGAGGCCCTTGCCGCTAGGATCGGCCAATGACCCTCGATGTGCGCTTGTTTCCCTGTCTCAGCGACAACTATGGATTCCTCGCCCGCGACCGGGCCACGGGCCAGGTGGCGGCGGTGGACACACCCGATGCCGACGCCATCCTCGCAGACCTGGGGGCCAGCGGCTGGGGCCGTCTGGACCTGATTCTGAACACCCACTGGCACCCCGATCACACCCAGGGCAATGCCGCGGTCCAGGCCGCGACGGGGTGCGAGATCGTCGGGCCCGAGGAGGTGGCGCGCGCCGCCCCGCTGGACCGGGCGGTCGGCGAGGGCGACGAGGTCCGGCTGGGCGAGACGCGGTTTCAGGTGCTGGCCATGCCCGGCCACACCCTGGGCCACGTGGTGTTTCACGCGCCCGAGGCCGGGCTGGCCTTCGTCGGCGACGTGATCTTTCCCCTGGGCTGCGGGCGGCTGTTCGAGGGCAGTCCCGACCAGATGTGGACCAGCCTGTCGCGCATCGCCGCCTGGCCCGACGACACCGTGCTCTGGGCCGCGCACGAATATGCCGAAGGCAACGCCCGTTTCGCCCTCACAGTCGATGACGGACCCGGGCTGGCGGCCCATGTCGCCTCCTTGCTGGCGCGACGGGCCGGGGGAGAGGCGACGATCCCGACCACTGTCGGGGCCGAGCGCGCCTTCAACCCCTTTCTCACGGCGGGCGACGCCGCCACCTTCGCAGCCCGACGGGCGGCCAAGGACGTCTTCAGAGGCTGATCGTCACTCGACGCCGGAGATGATCCGCGCAATGCGGGCCGAGGATGGCCGACCGGCATAGCCGGCCGTCGGGTCGATGACGATGGTCAGCACGCCGCGCGAAAAGGTGACCCGCGGCCGCCCCTGGTCGACGACCACGATCCGCCTGACTCCCGCCGCATCCTCGCGCAGGCCGGCCGACCGAGACATGCGGACGATGGCGTCCACGGCCGTCGTCAGCGCGTCTGCGGCGACGGCTTCCGAGCCCTCGGCGATGTCCATGTCGACGACGACCAGCCGTCCGACCGCGCGACCGGCCCGGCCGCTCTGGTGGACGATATAGCTGGTCAGTTGCACGGCGGTCAGCGTCGGCGGCAGCAGACTCGCGGCCGGTCCGTCAGGCGACACGGGAACCCCTTGCGGCGCCGAGGGCAGATACAGGGTCATGCCCCCGTCCGGCGTCATCCGCAGAACCTGGTCGCCCGCGTCATTGCGGAAGATGACGTCGCCGCGCGGAGCCGGCTGGGGGCGCAGCACCCACACCTCGGCCGACCGCTCGAACCGCATCAGGGTGCGCGGACTGGATCGATCTAGGACGAAGCTCTGGCCCGTCTCCGCCACATAGCGGCCGGTCTCGGGCAGAGGGCCCCGCGACCCTCGCGGCTCTTCATTGCGGAGCAGGGCCCCGCTCTGGGCCGCGGCCGGGGCAGTCCAGACCCCGGCCGTCGCGACGGCGAGGACCGTCGCGATCAGTGCCGGCAGGGTCGCCGCCTGGAGCCGCAGGTTGAACAACATGAACCGCATGTGGACGGCCAGACCGGCGGATTTTGGGCGGCTTTCGGTCAGCCGACCAGATACTGCCCGCCGTTCAGGGATAGGGTGCAACCTGTGACATATCCGGCACGCTCGCCCGCCAGCCAGGCCACCATATCGGCGATCTCCTCGCCCTTGCCGAGGCGACCGACGGGGATCTGGGCGATGATGCCGGCCAGCACCTTCTCGTCCATGGCCCCCACCATCTCGGTATCGATGTAACCGGGCGCGATACAGTTGACGGTGACGCCCTTGCGCGCATTCTCCAGCGCCAGGGCCTTGGTGAAGCCGATCATGCCGGCCTTGGCGGCCGAATAGTTGGCCTGGCCGATCTGGCCCTTCTGGCCGTTGATCGAGGAGATGTTGACGATCCGGCCCCAGCCGCGATCGCGCATGCCGTTGATGACCTGGCGCGTCATGTTGAAGACCGAGTCCATGTTGACCCGGATCACGTCGGACCATTGATCCGCGCTCATCTTGTGGAAGAAGCCGTCGCGGGTGATGCCCGCGTTGTTGACCAGCACGTCGATGGGCCCCAGCGCCGCCTCGACCTCGCGCACGGCGCGCTCGCAGTCCTCAAAGCTGCCGACGTTGCCCTTGACCACCATGACGCCCAGCTCGCGCGCCGTGGCCTCGGCCGCCTCGACGTTGCCGGAATAGCCGGCCGCCACGGCCATGCCATCGGACTTCAGCCGCTCGACGATCGACTTGCCGATGCCGCGGGTTCCGCCCGTCACGAGTGCGACGCGTGCCATATGCCGTTTCCTGTCCCTGACGGGCCCGTCTGACGCGGGCCCTGTGAAGGAAGGTTTAGCGACGGAAAGGGCGAGGGTCGAGGGTCTGACGCCGGCCTTCAGATCCGCGCCATGTCGAGGACGAAGCGATAGCGGACGTCGGACCTCTGCAGGCGCGCATAGGCCTCATTGATCTGGTCCGGGGCGATCACCTCGATGTCGCAGGCGATGTCGTTGGCGGCGCAGAAGTCCAGCATCTCCTGGGTCTCGCGGATGCCGCCGATCAGCGACCCGGCCACCGACCGGCGCCGCCACAGCAGACCAAGGGCATAGACCGGCAGGCCCTCGGTGGTCAGGCCCAGCATGACCATGGTGCCGTCGCGGGCCAGCAGGTTCACATGGCTGGCGATCTCGTGGGTGGCCGAGACGGTGTTGATGATCAGGTCGAAGCTTTCGCCCGCCGCCTGCATCGCCGCCGTGTCCGAGTTGATCAGGAAATGCTTCGCCCCCATCCGCTCGGCGTCGGCCCTCTTGCGATCGGACGTGGACAGGACGGTGACCTCCGCCCCCATGGCCGCGGCCTGTTTGACCGCCATATGTCCGAGCCCGCCCAGACCGACCACCAGCACCTTCGAGCCCGGGCCCACCTTCCAGTGGCGCAGCGGCGAATAGGTGGTGATGCCCGCGCACAGCAGGGGTGCTGCGGCGTCCAGCGGAATGCTGTCGGGAATGGTGACGACATAGTTCTGGTCGACCACGATGGCAGTCGAATAGCCGCCCTGGGTGATCTTCTGGCCGACTTCGGCGCCCTTGGGATCGCGCGAGCCATAGGTCTGGGTCATGCCGGGGACGCAGTACTGCTCCTCGCCTTCCTGACAGGGCCTGCACTGGCGGCAGCTGTCGACCATGCAGCCGACGCCGACCCGGTCACCGACCTTGAAGCGCGTCACATTCGGACCCACCGCCGTCACCACCCCGGCGATCTCATGGCCCGGGACGATGGGATAGGTCGTGTTGCCCAGGTCGTTCTGGACGATGTGCAGATCGGAGTGGCACACGCCCGCGAACCTGATCTCGATGGCCACGTCATCGGGGCCCGGATCGCGCCTCTGGAAGTCGTAGCGCGACAGGGGGGCGTCGCTGGACGTCGCGGCGAAGGCGCGGGTGGCGATGGGCATGGGGAGCTCCGGGCTGGGGTCCTGTTCAGATGCGACCGGTCAAGCGCCGGCGCAACCGCTCAGGCGAGGGATTCGATCAGGGCGACCGCGGCAGCCGGGTTCCGCACCTTGGCCCCTGCGATCATATAGGCGAAGACGTCGCCGCGTTCTGCCCAGCCGCGGCAGCGGCCGGCGAGGGTCGCCAGTTCAGCAGCGTCCATCCCGGTCGGCTCATCCTCGCGGCTGGACATTAGGCGGGCATAGGTGAAATCGGCCGTGGGGGCGTCGATGCGCGGCCACTCCGGTGCCTCGTCGTCCTCGGCATAGACGATGGCGACGCCGTAGCGGGCCGCCAGGTCGATGAAGGCCGGCACGTCGAAGCTGGGGTGGCGCACCTCGACCGCATGCCGCAGCCGCACCCCGTCCCGCTCCCCGGGCAGCAGCTTGAGAAAGCCCTCGAAATCCTCGGGATCGAACGTCTTGGTCCCCATGAACTGCCAGTTGATCGGCCCCAGCTTGTCGCCCAGCGCCGTCAGGCCCTGGCCGAGGAACCGGTCCATCGACTCGCCCATGTCCGACAGGACCTTGCGATTGGTGCAATAGCGGCTGGCCTTGACGGCAAAGACGAAGCTTTCGGGCGTCTCGTCGCGCCACTTCATCCAGCTGTCGGGCTTGAAGGTCGAATAGTAGGTGCCGTTGATCTCGATGGAGGTCAGGGCGCGGGAGGCGAACGCCAACTCGCGCTTCTGGCTCAGGCCCGGCGGATAGAAGACGCCCCGCCAAGGCTCATAGGTCCAGCCGCCGATGCCGACGCGGATTGTGTGGGTCATGCGTCGTTTCCCCCCGCCACGCGCCATGCGGATCGCCTGTGCGGTTGTCGTGCGCCGCTCAGGCCTTGTCAAAGCCCGCGCCTCGGCCCGCAGGGAGAGGCCGAGGCGTTGGCGGGAACGGGCCAGATCAGTAGGCGAAGTCGCGATAAAGCCGCGAAAGGTCGCGATCCCAGTCGCCGTGATACAGGTCCAGCAGGCGCTCGGCAGGCGTCATGCCCGAGTCGGCGATGTCTTCCAGCTCCGACAGATAGCCACGCTCGTCGACCATGCCGCCGCTGAACCGGGCCCGGCCTTTCAGCCCCTGTTTGGCGATCGTGACCATGTCGACGGCGACGTCGCGGACACTGCGACCAGCCACCTGCGCCTTCAGACCCAGTCGGGTGACGTCGCGGCGCAGGCGCTCGTGGTCGTCGATGTCCCAGTCCTTGCACAGGTCCCAGGCGGCGGTCAGGGCCGCGTCGTCATAGAGGACGCCGATCCACAGGGCCTGAAGCGCGCAGATCCGGCTCCAGGGCCCGCCGTCGGCGCCGCGCATCTCCAGATAGGCCTTGAGCCGCACTTCGGGGAACAGGGTGGTCAGGTGATCGGCCCAGTCCTTCCTCGTCGCCCGGTCTCCGGGCAGATCGTCAAGGCCCCCCTCCATGAAGCGCCGGAAGGACCGGCCGGACAGGTCGACATACTTCCCGTCCCGCTTGGCGAAATACATCGGCACGTCCAGGGCATAGTCGACGTAGCGCTCGAAGCCGAAGCCGTCGGCGAAGACGAAGCCCAGCATGCCGGTGCGGTCGGGATCGGTGTCGGTCCAGACGTTGGCGCGGGCCGAGAGGAAGCCGTTGGGTCTGCCTTCCGTAAACGGAGAATTGGCGAACAGGGCGGTGACGACGGGCTGCAGCGCCAGGGAGGTCCTGAACTTCCTGACCATGTCGGCCTCGGAAGAGAAATCGAGGTTGGACTGGATGGTGCAGGTGCGCAGCATCATGTCGAGGCCGAGGTTCCCCCTCTTCGGCATGTAGGCGCGCATGATGTCATAGCGGCCCTTGGGCATGACCGGCACGTCCGCCCGGGTCCACATCGGGTCAAAGCCGACCCCCAGGAAGCCGAGGTTCAGCTGGTCGGCGACCTGTTTGACCTCCATCAGATGGCGGCCGGTCTCGTCGCAGATCTCGTGCACATCCTTCAACGGAGCGCCCGACAATTCGAACTGGCCGCCGGGTTCCAGCGAGATGGAGGACGTCAGGCCGTCGGGCGTGGCGCGTTCCAGGGCGATGACATGGCCGCCTTCGCGCACCTCCGCCCAGCCGAACCGCGTCAGGCCGTCCAGCATGGCCTGGATGCCGTTCGGGCCCCCATAGGCCGGACGGCCCAGGGTCGATTTGTCGAAGCCGAATTTCTCGTGCTCGGCACCGATGCGCCACTGGTCGCGCGGCTTGGCCCCTCGCGAGAGGGCATCGATCAGGTCGGCCTTGGTCAGCGGCGCGTCGGTCATGCGGTGATCAGCCCTTCAGGTCGCCGCGAGATGGGCGAAGTGAGCGCCGCCCGCAAGGGGCCGGTCAGCGCGCCCAGTCGCCTGCTGCCGCCTGCCACAGGGTCAGGGCCGCCGTGGCCGCGGTGTCGGCGCGCAGCACGCGCGGCCCCAGCGACACGGCCGTGGTGAAGGGCAGGCTGCGCAGGCGGTCGCGCTCCTCCGGCGAAAACCCGCCCTCGGGCCCGATCAATATGGCCCACGGACCCGGGGTCATGCCCGTCAGGGCCCCGATCGCCGGGGCGCCGCCCGTCTCGTCGCAGAACATCAGCCGCCGTTCCGGGTCCCAGGCGTCCAGCAAATCCTCCAGCGGGGTCGGAGCCTCGACGGGCGGCACGTCCAGCCGACCGGTCTGTTCGGCGGACTCGATGGCTATGGCGTCCAGCCGGTCCAGCCGCACATGCTGGACCTGGGTCCGCCGGGTGACGACCAGCCGCACACAGGCGACGCCCAGCTCCG
>CAMCIP010000004.1 GCA_945874855.1 Brevundimonas vancanneytii | reverse complement strand
GCCCTCGGTCTCGGCCAGGGAGCCGTCGGGCCGGGCCTGACGCTCGCCCTGGCCCTCGTCCTCCTCGGCCGTGCCGTCCATGGACTGGCCCTCACCGCCGCCGGCGTCGTCCTCCTCCTCGTCCTGGGGATCGGGATCGTCGGGGTCCTGCGGGTCGGGCTCGTCCTCGCCGGCCTCGTCAGAGGCGTCGTCGCCGCGCCCGTCGCCGGGGTCCAGATCCAGCGCCCGCAAAACGGCCTTCATGCGCCGGGTGAAGTCGGCCTGGTCGTCGGCGGCCTCGACCAGGGCGTCCAGCTCCCGCCCGGCCTTGCTCTCCAGATCGCCCCGGACGAGGTCCAGCAGGGCGCCGGCCCCGTCGGGCGAGCGCACGCCGGTCAGACGCTCGCGCACCAGCAGGGACACGGCCTCGCCCACCGGCACCCGGTCCGGATCGTTCAGCCGCAGCAGGCCGGACCGTTCCATCCGGGTCAGCAGGGCCGCGTCGAGATTGGCCCGCACCCCGGCCAGCGACCGCGCGCCCACGCCCTCGATCCGCGCCTGCTCCAGGGCGTCATAGACCTCGGCCGCCTGCAGGTCCGCCGGGCGTCCGCGCCCGTGCACGGCCGCGTCGTGATTGGCCAGCCGCAGGGCCATCCGGTCCGCCTGACCGCGCACATTGGCCGCCTCCGGCCCCGACGGGTCACGCGGCGGATGCGGCAGGGTCAGGGTCTGGCCGACCAGTTTGGGCCCGTCGGACCCGAACGCCACCTCCAGCTCGGCCTGTTCGGCCAGGGCCCGCGCGGCATGGGCCAGGGCGCGCTTGAAGACCTCCTGCGGGGTTTCGGCGGCCATGCGGTCTATGCGGCCTTCCGCGCGTCCAGCCACCGCACCGCATCGGCGTCGCGGGCGCTGAGGTCGGGATAGTCGGCGTCGGAACCGACGTCAGGCACCCGCCGCCAGGAGCGTGCGCATTTGGGATGGTCGGCGGTCGCCACCTCGACTGTCACGACGTCTCCGCCGGTGCGAAGGTCGGCCCCTGACGTCCGGAACACTTCAGCCGCATCCAGTCCCGCGAACGGCTCAAAGGTCGCCGCCGGTCCGGTGACGACCGGCCATGCGTCCAGTGCGCCGCCGATCCGCTTGTCCCGGCGCGCGGCCTCCAGCGCGTCGTTCACCACCTCCAGCACCGACTGGACCTTCGCCCACCGCTCGGCCTCCGCCGCATTCTCCCACTCGGCCGGAGTCTCCGGGATCACCCGCGCACAGTTCGACCCGCCGTCCGGATTCAGCGTCCCCCAGGCCTCCTCCATGGTGAAGGGCGTCAGGGGGGCCAGCCAGGCGGTGAGGCGCAGGAAGACCTCGTGCATCACGGTACGGGCCGCCCGCCTGCGGATCGCGTCAGGGCGGTCGCAGTACAGGCTGTCCTTGCGCACATCGAAATACAGGGCCGACAGGTCGCCCGAGCAGAACTCCAGCACCGGCCGCACCACGTCCTGGAAGCGATAGTCGCGATAGGCGGCGCGCACCTGACCGTCCAGCTCCCACAGCCGGTGCAGGATGAACCGCTCCAGCGGCGGCATGTCGGCGTAATCGACCCGCTCGGCCGCGTCGAAGTCCGACAGCGCCCCCAGCAGATAGCGGACCGTGTTCCGCAGCTTGCGATAGGCGTCGACCGTGGTCTGCAGGATCTGCTTTCCGATCCGCTGGTCCTCGGCATAGTCCACCAGCGCCACCCACAGGCGCAGGATGTCGGCACCCGACTCCTTGATCACCGTGGCCGGATCGACGGTATTGCCCTTGGACTTGGACATCTTCTCGCCGTTCTCGTCCTGGGTGAACCCATGGGTGAGAACCGCCTTGTAGGGGGCCCGGCCGCGCGTGCCGGAGCCTTCCAGCAGGTTGGACTGGAACCAGCCGCGATGCTGGTCCGACCCCTCCAGATACAGGTCCGCCGGCCAGTGTGACGGGCGATCGCGCTGATAGCCATGGGCCGGGTCGCGCGGTTCCAGGGTGAAGGCGTGGGTGCAGCCGGAGTCGAACCAGACGTCCAGGATGTCCTGGACCTTTTCATAGCTGGCCGGGTCGTGCAGGCCGAGGAAGTCGGCGTCGGGCGTCTCGAACCAGGCGTCAGCCCCGCCCTCGCGCACCGCCTTCAGGATGCGGGCATCGACCTCCGGATCATGCAGGGGCTGGCCGGTGTGTTTGTCCACGAACATGGCCAGGGGCGTGCCCCAGGCGCGCTGGCGGCTGACCAGCCAGTCGGGCCGGCCCTCGACCATCGACCGGATGCGGTTCTTGCCGGCGGCGGGGTGGAATTCGGTGGCCTCGATGGCCGCCATGGCCAGTTCGCGCAGGGTGTCGCCGCCCTTCAGAGGCGCGTCCATGCGGATGAACCACTGCGGCGTATTGCGGAAGATCACCGGCGCGCGCGAGCGCCAGCTGTGCGGATAGGAATGCTCCAGCCGCCCGCGCGCCAGCAGGGTGCCGGCCTCGATCAGCTTGTCCATCACCGCGCCGTTGGCCGGACCGAACTTGCCGGTCTTCTTGCCCTCGGTCTCCAGCACCTTCAGCCCCGCGAACAGGGGCACGCCCGGATAGTAGGCGCCGTCGGGGTCGACCGTGTCGGGCACCTCGTGATGGCCGTGGGCCTTCCACACCTCATAGTCATCGGCGCCGTGGCCCGGCGCGGTGTGGACGAAGCCGGTCCCGGCGTCATCGGTCACATGGTCGCCCGCCAGCAGCGGCACGGCAAAGCCATAGCCGGAATGCAGGGCGGCCAGCGGATGGGCGCACTCCAGGCCCGAGGGATTGATCGCGTCGATCCGCGTCCAGGTCGCGATCTTCGCGGCCTTGAAGACCTCTTCCGCCAGCTTGTCGGCCAGGATCAGCCGGTCGCCCGCCTTGGCCCAGGGCTCGAACTCCAGCCCCTGTTCCATCGACTGGACCTCATACAGGCCATAGGCGATCTCGGGCCCGTAGCTGATGGCCCGGTTGGCCGGGATGGTCCAGGGCGTGGTGGTCCAGATCACCACCGACGGGGTGGCGTGGCGGAAGGCCAGAAGGTCGTCGTCGTGGTCGTCGGTCGCGCCCGTGACGGGGAATTTCACCCAGACCGTGGGGCTGACATGGTCGTGATACTCGATCTCGGCGTCGGCCAGGGCGGTGCGCTCGACCGGCGACCACATCACCGGCTTGGACCCCCGATACAGCTGGCCGGAGTTCTTGAACCTGTGAAACTCCGCCACGATCGCCGCCTCGGTGGCGAAGTCCATGGTGGCATAGCGGCCGGCCCAGTCGCCGAGGATGCCCAGCCGCTGGAACTGGGCCATCTGCACCTCGATCCAGCCCGTCGCATATTCGCGGCAGGCGGCGCGGAAATCGGCCTTGGACACCTCGTCCTTGCGCTTGCCCTGGGCCCGGAACTTCTCCTCGATCTTCCATTCGATCGGCAGGCCGTGGCAGTCCCAGCCGGGCACGTAGTCGACGTCGTGACCCAGCAGGAACTGGCTGCGGACCACGAAATCCTTCAGCGTCTTGTTCAGCGCATGGCCGATGTGGATGTCGCCATTGGCATAGGGCGGGCCGTCGTGCAGCACGAACAGGGGCGCGCCCTCGGCCTGCCGCAGCTTGCGCAGGCTGCCGTACAGGTCGCCCCACTGCTCCAGGATCGCCGGCTCCTTCTGGGGCAGGCCGCCGCGCATGGGAAAGGGCGTCTCCGGCAGGAAGACGGTCTCGCGCCAGTCGCGCGCGGAAGAAGCAGAATTGTCGCCGGTGTCGGCCATGAGTGTCTCGTCAGCTGATCGTTCGCGTGTTCGTTTCCGCTATCGCTCGCCTCGCGGAGGCTCGCGGCTTGAGCGGGGGGTCCCGGCGAGCGCGGGCCGAAGCCGGCGGCGCTACGCCGGGCGGCTAATCGAAATCGGGCGAAACACGCGGACGGTCATGGTGGCCGCGGTCTAGCAGCCGTGCGGGTGCCATGCCAGCGGGATTACGGTCGCGGGCCGCTGCGGCCTGCGGTCACGACCACCAGCCGTCTCTGACGGCCTGTTCGACGAACGTGAGCTGCTCATTGTCGACAAAACGCGAGTTAATCACCAGACCTATGCTGACGCCATTATTGAACGTCAGGATCAGCGTGTTGACCTCGCCGCCGTTCGCGGGCCCCGGGTGGTACCCGCGATGGCCAAAGGCAGTCAGTCCACCCCCGAGATCAAAATACTGAAGGCCAAGCATCTCGCTCTGCATGGTCTCCACCGTCGCGCGCGGCAGGATTCGATCGCTGACCATCAGAGCATTGGCAAAGGTCGCCAGTTGACGTGACGACAGGTTCCAGCCTTGGGAACCACACACTTCCGTCATGTCGCCCCAGTCAATCCCGGGATTCACCTTCCACCAACTGTAGTTCACCGCCGCCGTGCTGCCGTCGACGCCGTCGTCCGTCGCAGTCAGATAGCTCAATGGCGGATTGACCGAGGGCGAGTTGCAGGTGGCGCCACCCATGCCGGCCGGACCCATGACCTGCTGGTTGACGAGGGCGACGTAGCGCTCGCCAATGCCGCGCGGCGTCGACAGGATCGACCCGTCCGCCATCTCCGTCAGGATTATCCGGAGAAGGGCATAGTTGGCGTTGTTGTAGCGCGTTTCATAGGCCGGTCCCGTGCCCTTGTCCGCCGGGTTTATCGTTCCGATCGCGCAGAGCTGAAGCGCGACGTGGGTGATGTCGCAGCCCCTGATTCCGCTGGTGTGCGCAAGCAGTTCCCTCACGGTGATGGTCTTGAAGGAGGGCGAATAGAACCAGTCGGTGGGCAGGAGCGTCCAGGCGGCCGTGTCGAGGCTGATCCCGCGCTGGGCCGCGAGGCGGAGCACGGCCGCCGCGGTGATCGACTTGCTGACGCTGGCGACACTGATCCGGTCGTTGGCCGTCCACTCGCGCATCGGGGCGTCAATCGCGGCCCGGGCCCGGCCGCCGTTGCCTGATGCGAACTCTCCGCCGGGCATCATCACCGTCACGGAAAAGCCCATGGCCTTGCCGAGGAGCAGGCGTTCCAGTCGATCGGCAATCCGGTCGGCTACGGCCTGGGGCGAGATCTGTACCTGCGTCTGGGGGTTGGCCCACACCTGTGGGGGGGTGACCCGCCACCCTGCGGCTGGCGCGGCCCGGAGGCGAGGATTCGCCGCAGGGGCGGAAAGCGACGGGTAGCGCTGGGCGGGCGTCGCAGCGACCGTCCCACCCCGAACCTGACCCGGCGATGCGGGCTGTCGCGTCACTTGAGCGGACGCCTGGGCCGCGGCGGCCGTCCACAAGAGGGCGACGATCAAAACCAGGACGCGAGACATCGAGGCCATCTCCCCCAAAAGGCGCGGCCGCCATCCCAAAGGGAGCACCGCTTCTCCGTATCGACGATATATCATCGGCCGGGTCGTCTGTCAGCGCGCGCGCGACCTCGGACACCGACTCCGTCAGGTCATCGTTCCGGATTACCGGACAGGGCCGTCCGCGCCGCGTCCGCATCCGCCGCGATCTGCGCCTTGAGCGCATCCAGCCCGTCGAAGCTCATCTCCGGCCGCAGGAAGGCCACCAGCTCGGTCTCGATCATCTTCCCGTACAGGTCGCCGTCGAAATCGAACAGCCAGACCTCCAGCAGGGGCTCGGCCAGCCGCCACATGGGCCGCAGCCCCAGGTTGGCGACGCCGTCCACAATGCGCCCGTCGGGCAGGCGGGTGCGGGTGGCATAGACGCCGAAGGCCGGGCGCATGTAGTCGCCCAGGCCCACGTTCGCCGTCGGCACGCCGATGGTGCGGCCTCGCTTGTCGCCGTGGATGACCTCGCCCTCGACGGCGAAGGGCCGGCCCAGGATGGCGGCGGCGCGAGCCATGTCGCCGGCGTGCAGGGCCTCGCGCACCGCGCTGGACGACAGCTTCAGCCCGCCCGCGTCGTCGACCCGTCCGGTGGTCGAGACGGTGAAGCCCAGCCGCGCGCCCAGCGTCTGCAGCGCTCCCGGCGACCCGGTCCGGCCCTTGCCGAAGGTGAAGTCGAAGCCGACGGCGGCGTGGCGAATGCCGAGGCTGGCCCCCAGAACCTGTTCGACAAAGGCCTCATGGCTCATCGCCGCCATCTCGCCATCGAAGGGCAGGAGGACCAGGGTCTGCACCCCCAGCTCGCCCAGGGCGCGGGCCATCTGGTCGTCGGTCATCAGGCGAAAGGGCGCCGCGTCCGCCTGGAACCAGCGGCGCGGATGGGGGTCGAAGCTGACCACGGCCAGGGGGGCGTCCAGGCGCGCCGCAGCCGCGCGCGCTTCGGCGATCACGGCCTGGTGGCCGCGGTGCACGCCGTCGAAGGCGCCGATGGCCACGGCCGCGCCCCTCAGATCCTCGGGCAGGTCGCGTCCACGGATGATCCGGGCGGCCACGTCAGGCCTTCGGCGGGCGCCGCCGGCGGGGCACCCGCACCGTGGCCTCGCCGTCCAGCACCAGGTCGCCGTCGACCAGCCCCTCGCAGCGCAGGATCACCCGCGCCGACTCCATGTCGATCCCCGCCACGGTGACGCGCGCGATCACCACATCGCCGATCCGGACCGGCCGGTGAAAGGCCGTGGTCTGGCTGAGGAAGATCGACCCGGCCCCGGGCAGGATCATGCCGACCACCGCCGAGCCGAACGAGGCCGACAACAGGCCGTGGGCGATGCGGCCGCGATAGGCCGTCTTGGCGGCGAAGGCCTCGTCGACATGCAGGGGATTGAAGTCGTCCGAGGCCTCGGCGAACTGGCCGATGCGCGCTTCCGTCACCGGCACCGCCTTTTCGGCGGTCATGCCGACGGTCAATTCTTCGAGGATGTAGCCGCCGGAGGGATGGGCCTGAACGCTCTGGGTCATGGCCCGGGCTTAGCGGTCATCATCCACGAGGGAAAGGGAGGGGCGCGGTCGTCACCACGCCAGTTCCAGCGCGGCGTAGCGGGCCGAGGTCCCTTCGGCGTCCAGAAGGGCCCGGGCCCTCGCCGGGTCCAGCCCGCCGTCGGCGCCGGCCGCCGCCTCATGGATGCCGGCGGCGATGAACAGACAGTCCAGGCCCTGACGTTCGGCGCCGAGGACGTCGGTGGTCACCCCGTCGCCGATGCACAGCACCCGCCGGCGTTCGACCGGGCGGCCCAGCAGGCGCGCGGCCTCGGCCAGGGCCAGGTCATAGATCGGCGGGTGGGGCTTGCCCGCCAGCACGACCGGGCCGCCCAGTTCGGCGTAGAGATCGGCCAGGGCCCCGCCGCAATAGATCAGCACGTCGCCGCGGCGCACCACCTTGTCCGGATTGGCGCAGATCAGCTCCAGCCCGCGGGCGGCGGCGGGGATCAGCCGTGCGCGATAATCCTCCGGCGTCTCGGTCGTGTCGTCATGGGGACCGGTCACGGAAATGAAGGCGGCGTCGTCCGGCCCGGGGACGGTCTGCAGGCCCAGCCCCTCATACAGCGGCCAGTCGCGGTCCGGCCCGATCACCCAGGCCGGACCCGGCGCACGCCCGGCCAGGACCCTCCGGGTGGCGTCGCCCGAGGTGACGAAGGCGTCCCAGCTCTCGCGGGGCACGCCCAGCCCGTCCAGCTGGGCGACGACGTCCGACGCCGGTCGTGGCGAGTTGGAGACCAGCACCACCCGCCCGCCCCGGGTCCGGAATGTCGCCAGCGCCGCGCACGGCTCCGGCCAGCTCTCGCGGCCGTTGTGGATCACGCCCCAGACGTCGCAGAACAGCACGTCATAGTCGGCCGCGACGGCCGACAGCCGGGGCAGGGGAAGGGGGGTCATGGTCGGCTCAGGCGGCGTTGGCCGCGCCCTTGCCGGCCTTGAGCTTCTCCTGGTGCGCGCGCATGCCGATGGCGATCAGCTCGGCCGCCTCGCCGGCGTCGCCCCAGCGCTTGACCAGGGTCTCCTTGTTCTTCTCCAGGTCCTTGTACCGGGTGAAGAAGTGCTGGATCTGCTCGACCATGATGGTCGGCAGCTGACGATAGCTGGCCACGTCGGTGTAATAGGGATGCAGGGCGTCGACCGGCACGGCCAGGATCTTCTCGTCCATGCCCTTTTCGTCCTCCATGATCAGCACGCCGATGGGGCGCGAGCGGATGACGCAGCCGGGCACGACCGGCGTGGGGTTCAGCACCATGACGTCGCACGGGTCGCCGTCGGCCGACAGGGTGTGGGGCACGAAGCCATAGTTGGCCGGATAGTACATGGCCGTGTGCAGGAAGCGGTCGACGAACAGGGCGCCCGAGGCCTTGTCCATCTCATACTTCACCGGCAGACCGCCCTGCGGGATCTCGATGATGACGTTCAGGTCCCACGGCGGATTGGGTCCGACCGGAATGGCGTCGATGTTCATGACGGGCCCTGTGTGCGGGTGCGAAAAGAGGTGGCGCGCGTGATAGGCTTCAGGACCGGCCAAGGCAAATTGGGCCGGATTCGGGCGGAGCGGCACCCATGACCCTTCTCGACGGCCTGGCCCTGACGCTCTTCGTCATCGGCTGGCTGGGCTATGGGCCGTTTCTGGCCCTGCTGGAGCCGCGCACCGGCTCGCTGAACCACGACATGCTGGTGGTGCGCCGGGTCTGGATGACGGCCATGGTCCACCGCGAGGCGCCGCGGCTGGTCGACAGCCAGCTGATGGGCCACACCATCAATTCGGCGGGCTTCTTCGCCTCGACCAACCTCCTGCTGATCGCGGCCGTGGCCAGTGTGCTGTTCGGCGGCCCCGCCGCCCTGGACGGCATCGCCGCCGTCGGGGTCGGGGATGTGACCCGTCCCCTGCTGGAGGCCAAGCTGGGGCTGATCCTGCTGTGTCTGGTGCGCGGGCTGCTGGATTTCATCTGGTCGATCCGTCAGCTCAACTATGCCCTGGCCCTGATCGGGGCCTCGCCCGAGGCGCACACCGAGGCGGACCGGCTGGCCCTGGGCACCGCCGCCGCCGACCTGCTCAACCCCGCCCTGTCGGCGTTCAGCCAGGGCGTGCGCGCCTACTATTTCGCCCTTGCGGCCTCGGCCTGGCTGTTCGGCCCCGGGTGGCTGGCCGCGGGGTCGATCCTGGCCTTCGGCCTGCTCCTGTGGCGACAGGCCGGATCTCCGGCGGCCCGGGCGATCCGCCGGGCGCGCCGGCTGTTGGAACCGCCCGAGGGGTGAGCCTTTTCGCACTTGCGGCATGGCGGAACAAAATGTGTCGTCAAGTCCGGCAATTTGGCCGAATTCCGGTCATATTTGCCGTAACTCGTCGTGATCTCGCGCGACAGCTTGCGCCTTGACGGATTGTGCACTGCAACCTATCTTAGTTTTGACGTCCTCGGACGTCTGCCCTTCCTGGGCGTTTCCTCCCTATAGACTTCATGCCGCGCCCCCGGGCGCGGCATTTTTTCTGGCCGACGGGGCGTCAGATCGCGGGCCCGTCCAGCAGGGCCGCGATGACCCGGGCGATGCGGGCCCGGCTGTCGTCATAGCCCGGCCCCGGCCCCAGGCTGGCGGGATCCAGATACAGGCTTCGGTCCAGTTCGATCTGCACGGCCAGCCACCCCTCGGCGGGCCGCCCCCAGACCTGCGTCGACCAGCCTCCGGCATAGGGGTCGTTCAACGCCGTCTCCCAGCCCTGGGCTTCGAACAGGGTCTTCAGCCGACCGCTCAGCCCCGGCGGGCAGGCCTCGCCGTGACGGTCGCCGATCACCACCCGGGGCCGGTTCTGTCCCCGTGGGGGCGGCATGGAATGCCAGTCCACCAGTATGGCCCGGCCATGACGTGTCCGCGCCGCCTGCATCAGCCCGGTCAGGGCGGCGTGATAGGGGGTATGGAAGCGGGCGACCCGGGCCTCGGTCTCGCCGGGGTCCAGTCGCCGCGCATAGACGGGTCGGCCATCGCCCGTCAGGCGGGGCACGATGCCATAGCCGGCAGCGGCGCGCGGCGAGACCCCGCCGACCACAGGCGTGTCGCCGAGCAGGGGGTCCAGCTCATCGGGCGCGCGGTTCAGGTCCACATAGGTGCGGCTGACCTCACCCAGAAGGACTGCGGCCCCGCGCCCGGCCGCATCGCCGATCAGGCGGTCGACCAGGGCGTCTTCGGCGCTGCGCAGGCTGCGCCGGCCGAGCCGCGGGGCCGGCCGCATGTCGTCGGGCCTCAGGTCCCCGGAATGGGGCGAGGCGAACACCCAGGGCGTGGCCGCGATCCCCGCCGGGGGCAGGATCACCCGGTGCCCGGGGGCGTCCTGCCCCGCGCTGGACCGCCTCATGCCGCCCTCATGTCCCACCCTTCCCATGCCACGGGTTTTCATGGCCGGTTTACGGATGGCGGGCTAGCCTCCCTTAACCAAGACGGGGGCGAGGGACGCATATGGCGCGCATACTTCTGGCCGAGGACGATTCCTCGCTGCGCGGGTTTCTCACCCGGGCACTGGAGCGCGCCGGCCATTCGGTGGTGGACTGCGAGAACGGCGACGACGCCATCGACGCCCTCGACCAGGGTCCCTTTGACCTGCTGCTGACCGACATCGTCATGCCGGGCGCCGACGGCATCGAGGTGGCCCGCGTCGCGGCCCAGCGCCAGCCGGGCCTGCGCATCATGTTCATCACCGGCTTCGCCGCCGTGGCCCTGTCGGCCGCCCAGGCCACGCCCCAGGCCAAGGTCCTGTCCAAGCCCGTCCACCTGCGCGACCTCGTCGGCGAGGTCGAGAAGATGGTGGCCGCGGCCTGAGGGTCGACTGAAAAAGTCGGGGCTGCGTCAACCCGGAGAACCGCAGCCCCGTCCCGTTCCCGGCGCACGCAAGCGCGCGGCAGGGCGGACGGCGGGCCCATGGGGGCCGTTCATGACGCCGGTGTGGCGGTGAGGAGGGCGCAGGGAGCAGGGCATGGGCCGCAGGGCAGGGTGCTGCGGAGGCATTCACGGCAGTGCCGCCCCGGTCCTGCCGGCCCTAACCCCTGAGCCCTAACCCCTAGATGTACCGCCGCAGGCTGCGGGCCAGTTCGCCCGCGCCGTTCTTGCGGACCTGGGGCTGATAGGCGACGCGGGCGTGTTCGACGCAATAGACGCCTTCCGATGCCCGGCGGCCGCAGAAGCTGAACTCGGTCGAGGACGGGTCCCCGATCGGCCATTTGCACATATGGGCGCCGAGCGTCATGACCGTCGCCGTGCCCGGCAGGTCCGGCAGGGGCTCGGGCCGGGGCGGGGTCGGCGGCACGGGCCGCGACTGGGCCGCCTCGATCCGCCGCGGGGCCGACGGCTGCGCCGGGGGCGGCGTCGGCCGCGGACGGGCGGCGCGGAAGGTGGTGCGCGCGGGCTGCGACGGCGCGGCCCGGCCCGACAGGCCGAGGCGGTGCACCTTGCCGATGACGGCGTTGCGGGTCACGCCGCCGCCCAGGGCCTTGGCGATCTGGCTGGCCGACTGGCCCTCCAGCCACAGCTTCTTCAGGGCTCCCACCCGATCTTCGGTCCAACCCAGGTTCATGTCGCCCTCCGCCGCCTCAGATTCAACATTTGGTGCCTGACCGACGTGTGCCGGCCCACGACCTACCACTAATCGTAAACCAGCCCTTAACGGACGCAATATGTGGATTGGAGAGCGTCCACAGGAACAAGATGTAGGTCGCTGTGCGAATTCTCGGCGATCCCGGCGCTTCGGCCGGGATGATACGGAGAACGGACCAGGAAACGTCGTCATCCCGGAAAGCCCGCAGGGCTTATCCGGGATCGCCGCACACGCCAGGGTTCGGCATGCCTGGGAATGAAAAGTCCTTCGTCGTCTACATCATGACCAACACGCGACGGGGTGTGCCCTACGTCGGCGCGACGTCTGACCTGTTCGCGCGGGTGCATCAGCATCGGACCGGGGCCCTTCCCGGCTTCACCGACAGATATGGCCTCAGGCGACTGGTCTGGTTCGGCGATGCCGTCGTCGATGCCACTGAGGCCTTCGCCTTCGAGAAGCGGCTGAAGCGGTGGCGGCGGCCATGGAAGTTCGAGCTGATCGAGAAGATGAATCCGGAGTGGGCCGATCTGGCCGAGGACTGGTTTCCTCCGTCCGGCGGCGGTGGGCCTGGCGATCCCGGCTCTCCGCTGCGCTCCGGCCGGGATGACGACCTCGTCTGAATGTCATCCCGAAAGGCCCGCAGGGCCTATCCGGGATGGACGGGGGTCACCGGCTTCCACCCCGCCCCCTTGCGCCTCCCGTCCGCCCGGCGCATCTGCCCGGCCATGACCCCGGCCCCTCTCGACCGCCCCGCCCCGCCCGAGCCGCTGCGCCATGCGGGGGTCAACTGGATCGGGCTGCAGACGCTGTATTTCCGCGAGGTGCGGCGCTTCTGGAAGGTCGGGGCCCAGACCGTGGCCGGGCCGGTGGTGACGACCCTGCTCTACATGCTGGTCTTCGTCGTCGCGACCCAGGGCAGCCGCCCGCCGCTGCACGGGACGCCGTTTCCGGAGTTCGTGGCCCCGGGCCTGATCATGATGGCCATGCTCAACAACGCCTTCGCCAACGCCTCCTCCAGCCTGATCCAGGCCAAGGTGATGAACACGGCGACCGACTTCCTGACGCCCCCGCTCAGCCCGCTGGAGCTGACCGTCGGCTTCGCCCTCGGCGCCGCCACCCGTGGTCTGGTGGTCGGGGTCGTGACGGCCATCTGCGTCCTGCCCTTCGCCAGTCTGTCGGTGGCCAACCTGCCCATGGTGCTGGGCTTCGGCCTGGCGGCCTGCCTGATCATGGGCATGCTGGGCGTCTTCGCCGGCCTCTGGGCCCAGAAGTTCGACCAGCTGGCGGCGGTCCAGAACTTCGTCATCATGCCCATGACCTTCCTGTCGGGCACCTTCTACCTGGTCGAGCGCCTGCCCGAGCCCTTCGCCACGGCCTCCCACTTCAACCCCGTCTTCTACCTGATCGACGGCTTCCGCGCGGGCTTCATCGGCCGGGCCGAAAGCGACGTCGGCATCGGCGCCATCATGGCCCTGGTCCTGACCGTCGTCCTGGCCTGGCTGTGCTGGGCGGTGTTCCGGTCGGGCTGGCGGCTGAAGAGCTGAGCGGCGCTCGCCGCCGGCAGGTTCATCACCAAGGACACCAAGGAGGCACGAAGGCCACCAAGGTGACGGAGCCCTCGCCGCGCGCAGCGCCTTCAGGTCCATGGGTCGAGGAAAAGGCGGCTGCGCCGCAACGCCGCTGTCTTCGTGTCCTTGGTGGTCCCTTGGTGTCCTTGGTGATGAATCCGCCGCCGACCGCCACCAGGGACGTCGGGATTCGGACGTCGCCCCGGGGTTGACTGACTCCGCCCCCGGTTCGACAAGGCGACATCGAGACTGACGGCGGTCCCGGCGCGAGGCGTTCGGGGCCGCGTCGCTTTTCCGGGAGGAATCCGAAGTGTCCACCGAACACCTGATGGGCGTCTACAACCGCGCACCGCTGGAGGTCGATCGCGGTCAGGGCGCGCGCCTGTGGGCGGTCGACGGGACCGAATACCTGGACTGCGTCATGGGCATTTCGACCAATGCCCTGGGCCATGCGAACCCGGTGCTGATCGAGGCGGTCAAGGCCCAGGCCGAGAAACTGTGGCACGTCTCCAACATCTTCCGCATCCCGGACCAGGAGGCCCTCGCCGACGAGCTCTGCGCCAAATCCTTCGCCGACGTGGTCTTCTTCACCAACTCGGGCACCGAGGCGGTGGAGTGCGCCCTGAAGACGGCGCGCAGGTTCCATGTGGCCAACGGCCAGCCCGAGCGGATCGACGTCTACGGCTTCGACGGCAGTTTCCACGGCCGCACCTACGGGGCAATAAATGCGGCGGCCAACCCCAGCTATACCGAGGGCTTCGGCCCGAAGATGGAGGGTTTCCACCAGCTGAAGTGGGGCGACCACGAGGCGATCAAGGCCGCCATGGCCTCGCCGACCTGCGCGGCGATCATCGTCGAGCCGGTACAGGGCGAGGGCGGCTGCCGCGCCATGCCCGACGTCTGCCTGCGCGGTCTGCGCGAGCTGGCCGACGAGCACGGCGTGCTGATCATCTTCGACGAGGTCCAGTGCGGCATGGGCCGGACCGGCCGCCTGTGGGCGCATGAGTGGGCCGGCATGGCCCCGGACATCATGGCCATCGCCAAGGCCCTGGGCGGCGGCTTCCCCGTCGGCGCCTGCCTGGCCACCGAGCGGGCGGCCAGGGGGATGGTGGTGGGCGTCCACGGCTCGACCTTCGGCGGCAATCCCCTGGCCATGGCGGTCGGCCGGGCGGCCTTCGGCGAGATCTCCAGGCCCGAGACCCTGGCCCATGTGAACGAGGTCGCCGGCTATCTGAAGCAGCAGCTGGTCGGCCTGAAGGACCGCTATCCGGACGTCATCGTCGACGTGCGCGGCAAGGGCCTGCTGATCGGGGTCAAGCTGGTCCCCAACAACCGCGAATTCATGGGCTGGGCCCGCGACGGCCAGCACCTGCTGGTCGCCGGCGGCGGCGACAACTGCGTCCGCATCCTGCCGCCGCTCAACCTGACCCTCGAGGAAGCCCGCGAGGCCATGGCCCGCTTCGAGGCGACCTGCGAGGCCGCGCGCGGGAAGATGGCGGCGTAGATTCAGGCAAGGGCATCACAGCGGGCACGGCGATGCACGATGAACACGGCGGGACCGAGGTCGTTTCGCCGGAGGTGAAATCGATCGACGGCTTGGCGTCGATCCATGCTGCCCAGCTGCTCACCTACCTTCGCTTCTCGAAGTTGCGCCTGGGATATCTGATCAACTTCAATACCGTCAGGTTGAAAGACGGCTTCCGCCGTCTCGTCCGTTGAGTGGTCGAGCGGCAAAACCACCCTCGGTCCCGTCGTGTCCGTTGTGTTTCGTTGTGATCGTTGTGATGAACCCTTTCCAACTCGGACCCGAGCGAGCGTCATGACCCGCCACTTCCTCGACATCCATCGCCACGACGCCGCCACTCTGCGCGCCATTCTGGACAACGCCCACGCCCGCAAGGCCGCGCGCAAGGGCTGGCCGAAGGGCCGCGTCGATGCCGACGCCCCGGCCAAGGATCGCGTCCTGGCCATGGTGTTCGAGAAGAACTCGACCCGCACCCGCTTCAGCTTCGACGCCGCCATCCGCCAGCTCGGCGGGGCCGCGATCATCGTCAACGCCGGCGACATGCAGCTGGGCCGCGGCGAGCCGATCGAGGACACCGCGCGGGTGCTGTCGCGCATGGTCGATGCGGTGATGATCCGCGCCAACCGGCACGAGGATGTGGAGAATTTCGCCCGCTATTCGACCGTGCCGGTGGTCAACGGCCTGACCGACCGGTCCCACCCCTGCCAGATCCTGGCCGATCTGATGACGATCGAGGAGCATCGCGGGCCGGTGGCGGGCAAGACCATCGCCTGGGTCGGGGACGGCAACAACGTCTGCCACAGCTTCATGCACGCCGCGCCCCTGTTCGGCTTCACCCTGCGCGTCGCCTGTCCGTCCGAGTATCACCCCGACCTGCACGATCTCGCCCGCGGCGGCGACCATGTGCACCTGACCTCGGACCCGCACGAGGCGGTCCGGGGCGCCGACGTCGTCGTCACCGACACCTGGGTGTCGATGGGCGACCAGGACTATGAGGACCGGCTGGAGGCCTTCGAGGGCTATACGGTGGACGACGCCCTGATGGAGGCGGCGAACCCCGACGCCGTCTTCCTGCACTGCCTGCCCGCCCACCGCGGCGAAGAGGTCACCGACGCCGTCATCGACGGCCCCCGCTCCCTGGTCTGGGACGAGGCCGAGAACCGCATCCACGCCCAGAAGGCGGTGCTGGCCTGGTGTTTCGGCGGCGGCTGACGCCGCCGAGGCGCTCGGAGAGTAGGGCTTAGGGAGCAGGGATTAGGGCCTGGGGACGTCCCCGGCCCATCCTCCCTGGCCCCTGGTCCCTGGTCCCCAAGCGCCCCTCCGCCCCTCCGCCCGCGCGTCCAGCCCCTTCCCTCAGCTTCCCCCTGCCGCGAGACGCGCCAGATGGATCAGCAGCAGCGACGCCAGCGCGGCCGATGTCACCATGAGGAAGCGCCACGGCACCATGCGCGGCCCGCGCGACAGGTCCGGCGGCCGCGCCCCGCGCCAGCCCGCCAGCAGCGTCAGCGCCACGCTGGCGGCCAGCAGGATCAGGGTCAGGGACAGGCTCATGCCCGGGCCAGATGGCCCGCCCCGCCGCGCCCCGCAAGCCGCCGCGGCCGACGGTGAAGCTTTAGGAAGCGTTAATCTTAAACCGGCGTTAACCCGGGCCGCCGGAAATGGGCCCCGGTCGGTCGCGGTGTCCACAGGAACCTCGCCTGACCCCTATATCTTGGGGTTAACGGCGCGTTTACACCCCTGATCTGGGCGTCTAGCGTTCAATCACCAGCGGGAGACGAATCAAGTGAGCGCAGCGGCGCCGTGGAGCGTTAAGGGGATAGACCCCAAGGCCCGCGAAGTCGCCAAGGACCTCGCTCGCCGATCCGGCATGACCCTGGGCGAGTGGCTCAACTCCATGATCATGGAGGACGAGGACGACGGGGTGGTGCCCCTGTCGCGTCGTCCGCACGTGGCCGCCACCTATGAGCGGCGCGGCCGCTCGCGCCGGCTGGACGATGTCTATGAGGTCGAGGACCGCAGCTGGGACCGCATCGGGGCCTCGGTCGACGCCATCGCCGCGCGGCTTGAGGCGGCCGAGCGCCGCTCCACCACCGCCATCCAGGGCGTGGACCAGGCCGTCACCGGCCTGCTGCGCCGGCTGGACGAACAGGACAAGACCACGGCCGGCCTGACGCGCCGGATGGACGATGTGGCCGAGGAACTGCGCGAGGGCCATCGTCGCCTGCGCCGTTTCGAACAGGAGACGGGTCCGGCCACCCGCGAGACCTTCGGCAAGGTCGAGGCCAGCCTTCAGGCCCTGACCGGCAAGCTGTTCGAGATCGAGGACCGCCAGCGCGGCCAGACCGAGGACCTGCGCCGCCGCGTCGAGGCCGTCGAAAAGGTTGCGCCGGGTGCCGGGGCCGAGGCCCTGTCGCACATCGGGGCCCGGCTGGACGCCGCCCAGGGCGCCACCGCCGAGGCCCTGCGCCGGCTGGAGGCCACCTTCGCGGGCCTCGATCGCCGCCTGCACGCGGCCGAGACGCGCATCGAGCCCGAGAGTGCGCGCGAGGCGGCCCGCTTCGAAAAGCTGGCCGAGACCCTGAGCCGCCAGGTGGAGTCCAACCGCAGCGAAATGATGCGCCGCATGGACACGGCCGAGGCCGAGGGCCGCATGGACCGCATCGAGCGCGCCGTCCTGGCCATCGGCGATCAGGTTCGGGCCTCCGAGCAGAAGTCGGCCCAGAGCCTCGAGGCGATGGGCCGAGAGGTCCTGCGCATCGGCCAGAACCTGCACGGCCGCATGCAGGCGGTTGAACAGGGCGGAGCCCAGGCGCTGGACCGCACGGCGCGGGAGCTTTCGGCCAAGGTTGACCGCGAGCTGGCGCGCCACGCCCGGGACCAGGAACAACGCCGCCTCGCCGCCGACGACCGCCATGCCCTGGCGCTGGAAAAGCTGGGCGTCGAGATCACCCGCATCTCCGACCGGCTCAGCGACCGCATCGCCCAGTCCGAGCGCCGCTCGGCCCAGGCCATCGAGGACATCGGCAAGCGTCTGGTCGATGGCTCGGCCCGCATCGAACAATACTATGACCGGGCCTCGGGCGAGCTGGCCGAGCGCATGCGGCTGTCGGAAGAACGCACCGCCCGCCTGATCGCGGAAGCGCGCGAGAGCATGGATGCCCGGGCCCGGGCCCCCGCGGCGCCGGAGCCGCTCGGCGATCCGGAACCGGTCCTCGCCCCGACCCCGGCCCGCCAGCCGGAGGCCTTCATCCCGTCCGCCCAGCCCGACTGGCGCGCCGCCGCCTTCCCCGATGTGGATCTGGGCCTCGACGACCCCTTCGCCGCCGACCCGCACGGCGGGCCCTTCCCCGCCGCCTTCGACCCGGCCCTCGAGCCCGAGCCCGCACCCCCCCGGGTGGAGCCCACCTTCGCCTCCCTGGTCGGTCCGTTCGGCGCACCGGAACCGCAGCTGGACGCCCTGGCCCGGCCGGCCGCGCCCGCCGCCCAACCGCTGGCCTTCGGCGGGGCCGATGTGGCCGACGCCCTGGCCGCCACGGCACCCGATCTGGATCACGACGAGTTCGCCGCCGAGACCGACTTCGTGGATGCCCGGGCGCTGCGCGCCGCCGCCGCCGCGGGCCGCGCCTCGACCACGCGCCAGACCATCGACCAGGCCCGCGCCGCCATGGCTGTCGCGCCCGAAGCGCCCGCCCGCGCCGGCTTCGGCCTGAAGCGCGGCGGCAAGTCCAAACTGCAGGAGCGGCTGGACAAGCAGGCGCGGGGCGAGGGCTCCAGCATCCGCAAGGCCCTGGGCGCCTCGGCCATCGCCGTGGCCCTGACCGGCGGCGGCGTCTACAGCTACACCCAGATCAGCCAGGCCGAAGGGCCCTGGGCTGAACTGCCCGGGCTGTCGGGACTGACCGGTTCGGCGTCGGCGGCGCCGACC
This sequence comes from Brevundimonas vancanneytii, assembly GCA_945874855.1. Taxonomy (GTDB): domain Bacteria; phylum Pseudomonadota; class Alphaproteobacteria; order Caulobacterales; family Caulobacteraceae; genus Brevundimonas; species Brevundimonas vancanneytii_A. Next base: position 4,999 of record CAMCIP010000004.1, on the reverse strand, counting down.
CTGGCCCTGGCCACCACGGCGGTGGAGGCCCGACCCTCCGCCGACGCCCTGGCCCGCGCGGCCGAACTGTATGACCAGGCGGTCGAGGCCATCGCCGCCGAGGACCTGACGGGCGTCGACACCCTGCGCCGCGCCGCCGACATGGGCCATCCGCCGGCCCAGCTGATGCTGGCGGGCCTGTACGAAACCGGGGACGCCGGTCTGACGGTCGATCTGGCCGAGAGCCGCAAATGGGTGCGCCGCGCCGCCGACGCCGGGGATCCGCGCGGCATGTTCGGCTACGGCATGTTCCTGTTCGAGGGCATGGGCGGCCCGACCGACCGGGCCGGCGGGCTGGACTGGATCCTGAAGGCGGCCGAGGCCGGCCTGATCGACGCCCAGTACAACGCCGGCCTGATCCTCAAGACCGGCGAGGACGGCCGCCCGGCCGATCCGGCCGCGGCCTATCGCTGGCTGCTGATCGCCGCGCGCGGCGGCGACGACCAGGCCCGCACCGAGGCCGACGCCCTGGCCGCCGAACTGTCCGAAGCGCGCCGCGCCGAGGCCCGCCGCGCGGCCGCCGCCTTTACCGCCCGCGCCCCGGCGTGATCGGGTCCTGATCGCCTCAGGCGTGCCTGAGGTGGCGGGCGGGACCGCCGCAGACTAAGACCGGAGGCGTCGCGCTGTGGCGGCGCCCCCTTCACATCCAGCCGAAGGCCCGACCTTTGGACCTGTACCTGCCGATCGCCGAGGTTTCGGTGAATTGGCCCCTGATGCTGATGCTGGGGGCCGTGGTCGGCTTCGTGTCCGGCCTGTTCGGCATCGGCGGCGGCTTCCTGATGGCCCCGGTGCTGGTCTTCCTCGGCGTGCCGCCGACCGTGGCCGTGGCCAGTCAGGCCAGTCACGTCGTCGCCTCCTCGACCTCGGGCGTCATCGCCTATGGCAGCCAGGGGCTGGTCGACTTCCGCATGGGCGGCATCATGGCCGGCGGCGGGGTGATCGGCGCCTTTCTGGGGGTGGAGGCGTTTCGCTGGCTGCGCCTGATGGGACAGGCCGATCTGGTGGTGGCCGTCTCCTACCTGCTCTTCCTCGGCGTGATCGGCAGTCTGATGCTGAAGGAAAGCCTCGAGCAGATCATCCGTCGCAAGCGCGGCCTGCCCCCGCCGCGCAAGGACCGTCGCCGCCCGATGTGGTTGTACGGCCTGCCCTGGAAGGTCCGATTTCCGAAATCCGGGCTCTATGTCTCCGCCATCCCCATCCTCGGCCTGGGCGGCTTCGTGGGCGTGCTGTCCGCCATCATGGGGGTGGGCGGCGGCTTCATCCTGGTGCCGGTCATGCTCTACGTCCTGCGCATGAAGGCCTCGGTCGTGGTGGGGACCAGCCTGTTCCAGATCATTGTCACCACGGCCGTCACCGCCGTGCTGCAGGCGGGCCGCAACCAGACGGTGGACATCCTCCTGTCGTCCCTGCTGCTGTTCGGCGGGGTGGTGGGTGCCCAGCTCGGCGCGCGCTGGTCCGGCCGGTTCCGGGCCGAATATCTCCGCGCGGCCCTCGGCCTGATCGTGCTTCTGGTCGGCATCCAGATGGGGCTGGATCTGTTCGTGCGGCCCTCGGACATGTTCGAGATCGCCCCCGGGGAACCGGAGACATGATCCCCGTACCCGCCCTTCCCGCCCAGGACCCGGCCCCGCCCGTCGCCGTCGAGCGCTCGGTCGCGACCCTGGGCGAGGTGCGCGTCGCCGCCGCCCTGACGGATGCGGAGGTCAAGATCGACTCCGGCTTCCAGGGCGCCTCGATCGTGCTCTATGGCGCGGTCTTCAACCCCACGGACGCGCCGGTCGATGTGGTGGTGGTGGTGCGCGGCCCCGACGCCCCCCTGCGCCTGATCCGCAAGGTCCAGGTCGGGCCCTTCTGGCTGAACAGCCGGCCCGTGGTGTTCGAGGGCGCCCCCGGCTTCTACATGACCGCCTCGACCCGGCCCCTGTCCGACATCGCCAATTTCGGCCAGCTGCGCCGTCTGGGCGTCGGCGTCGACCACCTGCGCATCGCCGCGCCCGAGGAACACCGGGTGGAGACCCGCTACGGCGTGCGCGACGTCGTGGTCAGCCGGCTGGGGGACGACTATCTGGACTGGCGCCGCGCCGTGATCCGCCTGCGTGAAGAGGGCGGCCTCTATGCCACCCGGCCCGACGGCGTCACCTTCGTCGACCGCGGCCTGTTCCGCGCCGAACTGGTCCTGCCGACCACCGCCCCGACCGGCGCCTATTTCGCCGAGGTCTGGCTGTTCCAGGACGGCGCGCCCGTCGCCGCCTCCAACCTGACCCTGACGGTCGGCAAGGTCGGGGTCGAGCGCGACGTCTATGAATTCGCCCACCGCCGCCCCTGGACCTACGGCGTCCTGTGCGTCCTGCTGGCGGCCTTCACCGGCTGGGCGGCGAGCCGGGTGTTCCGGAGGGGGTGATGAGATGAAGACGACCACATTGCTGATCGTAGCGGGTGCGGCGTTCGCATTGTCAGCTGTCGCCTGCATCGTCCTGCTGGCGACCTACGCGCCGGGCTATCCCGTCCATGCTCTTTTCACCGAGGCCGACATCGTCGCCAAGCTTTGCATGATGGCCATGGCGCCGGCAGCGCTGCTGGCGCTGGCGGGCGGTTTCTCCGGAGTGCGGGTTCTGGCGCTCATCGGCGCCGGGCTGGCCGTGGCGCTCGGCGTGCTGGGCGCCGCCTGGGTCGAGATGAACGTCCAGGCGGCCATCCGCGCCGTCGGCCCGGTCAGCTTTGCGGTCACCGCGCCGAGCCATGCGGAGGCCCTGTTCTGCCTCGCCTGCGGCTTCGGTGTGGCAACACTGACGCTGGGCACCTTGAGGCTGCGGGGACGGTGACGCCTTGCGTTTCCTTCTCCCGTTGGGAGAAGGAGGGGCCCGCCGCGCAGCGGTGGGAGGATGAGGGTCGGCCGGTGGCCGATTGGCCGCTGTGTGGACCCTCACCCTTTCGGCTGGCGCATCGCTGACGCTCTGCGAGCCTCAAGCCCTCTCCCGCCGGGAGAGGGACCTGCGTCGAAGCAGCCGGGTACGACAGGGAGGGGATTGTCGCGGGCCCCCGAGGCGCCCGATCATGGCCACCATGAACCAGCCGACCCGCACCGCCTGGACCCTGGCCCTCCTGGGCGTCATCCCCTTCCTCGGCCTGGGGGCCGCGGCCGCGGTCGGCACCATGGAGATCGCCCCCGAGGCCGCGCGCGAGGTCCTGTCGCTGTACGGCGCCGTCATCGTCGCCTTCCTGGCCGGGGCGCGGTGGGGCGCGGCCGGCGCGGGGACCCGGGCGTCGAACGGCGTCCTCGTGCTCAGCAACCTTTTCCCGCTGGCGGCCTGGGCAGCCTTGGCCCTGGCGGGCGTGGGCTCGCAGATCGCGCTCGGCGTCCTCGCCCTTTGCCTGCTGGCCCAGCTGGCCTGGGACTGGCCGGCCAGCGCCCCCGGCTACCGCCGCCTGCGCCTGACCGCCACCGCCGGGGCGGTGGGGGGGCTGGCGCTCGGGCTGATCAGCGGTCTCTAGGCATCGACCCGGCGACCGCGGTCGTCACGCCTATGCCGAGCCTGTGCGATCCTGCGTCAGTTCCGACGCACGATGGCGTCGCTGAAGGGCGATGCCGGGAGCCGGGACTTCAGCAACGCCATGGCGAGCGGTCTGCTGACGACCAGACAGAAGGCGGTCGCCACGCCCTCTCCCATGTCGCCGCCGTCGCAGTGACCCAGGCCGGTCCAGCCCAGTTCTTCATTGAGCCAGTCCTCCAGCTCGTTCCGACGGCTCAGCAGGCGTTTCCGCGGATCGGCGTCATTCGCTGTCAGCTCGAGGGAGAGCGTTTGAAGACGGGTCTCCGGAATGGCCCGGAAGCCTTGACGCAAGGCCTCGGCCTTGTCGGCCTCCAGCGTTGCCAGGGCGGAGCGCATGATCGGCAAGGACCGGGTCGTTCCGGTCTGCCCGCAGACGCCCCGGTGCTGGATCACGCCGGCGTCAGAGATCCAGGCTTCCCAGTACTCCAGGGCGGTATCGCTTTTCCGATAGGTCTTGAACTGCGTGTCCGGGGCCCTGGGACTGGGCGGCTCAGCCAGGAAGGCTTCGATCTCGGCGAGGGTGATCGGCCTTCCCTGGTCCGGGGCCAGAGTTCCAGGATCGAACGCGATGCCGCCGTGCGTCACCCGATAGGCCGGTGCCACCGCCGCGAGCGATGTCGGAGGGCGAGATATCGCCTGCGCAACCCCCGCCTCCAGAGCCGATAGAACCGCCGACCTCTGGTCCGGACTGAACCGGGACTTCGGCAAGCGGTCCAGACGCGCGCGGACAGCGACCGAGACCAGGGTGACGCGATCGGTCCAACCGCCTCGGCACCATTCGACGTAGGGAACCGTGATGGTCGCCCGGTAGATTTCCCGCCTGCTGTCATACCTGCCGGTCGCCTTGACCGGCTCCGACACACCCATGGGGTGATAGAGGATCAGGTTCACGTCGATCTTGGGCGCCTCGAAGGACAGGGCGCCCAGATATCCGTCGAGGGTGCGACAGACTTGCTTCGTGGACGGCCCCACCTCCGCCGTCACTGACCGGGCCGTCAGTCGGATGACGCCCGCGCTCACCGCGCCGCGAACTCGCTCATGGCGTCGATGACGGCGCGGTTCTGGTCGTCCGTGCCCACGGTGATGCGCAGGCATTCCGGCAGGCCATAGCCGCCGACGGGCCGCACGATGATGCCCTTTTCGTTCAGCCAGGCGTTGGCGGCCTGACAGGTGTCGACGTCCTTGAAACGGATCAGCACGAAGTTCCCGGCGCTGGGCAGGACGTCGAAGCCGAAGCCGCGCAGGGCCTGGGTCAGGCGGGGCCGCCAGGTCTGGATCAGCTCGCGCGAGGCCTTCTGGTGCGCCGCGTCGCCCAGGGCCGCCACCGCCGCCTCGATGCCCGGCACCGAGACGTTGAAGGGCAGGCGGATGCGGTCGACGGCCTCGGCCACCTTCAGCGGGGCATAGCC
>CAMCIP010000003.1 GCA_945874855.1 Brevundimonas vancanneytii | reverse complement strand
AAACCCTGTGGCGGCTGGCGGTCTTGCTAAACCGCGCAGCGGCCCGGGTCGATGCCGCGGTCGCGCACCTGCCGCCCCTGCTGTTCCTGACCGATCCGGAGCGGACCCCCCGACCGTGGACGGTCGCCGCGCGCCTGCCCGCCGGGGCGGGCGTGGTGCATCGCGGCTTCGGCCGGCCGGAGGCGCGTGAGACGGCATTTCGCCTGCGCGAGGCCACCTCGGCCGCGGGCGTGCAGCTGCTGATCGCGCTGGACGCCGACCTGGCCGAAGCGGTCGGGGCGGACGGGGTGCATCTGCCGGAGAGGGCCCTGCATCTGGCCCCCGCCCTGCGGCACCGCGCGCCGGACTGGCTGATCACGGGCGCAGTGCACCCCCCCGCTCTGCCCGACGGCCTGGTCCCGCTGGACGCCGTCCTGGCGTCGCCGGTGTTCGCGGCGGGTGAGGGTTCGGCGGCGCGGCCGCGGCTGGACGTCGCCGGTCTGGAGCAGGCGATCCCCCGCCTCGGTCGCCCGACCTATGCGCTGGGGGGCGTGGATGCACGATCAGCGAATCGGCTTGCCGGCTGCGGGGCGTGCGGCATCGCGGCGGTGGGGGCGGTGTTCGACGCCTTCGGGCCCTGACGGCTCAGAAGCGGAAGGTCGATTCCAGACGCACGCGCGGCTGGGCGTTGCGTCCCTGCTGGGCGGGACGGGCCGGATCAACCGGGCCCTCGACCAGACCGGCCGAGGCGCCCACGCGCAGGCGCGGGCTGACGCGATAGAAGGCGCCGGCCCCGACGTCGCCGACCTGTTCAGGATTGGATACCGACGGCGTCAGTGAGAAGTCGACGCTCCAACGACCCGACCGATCGACGCGCAGGGCCCGTCGCGACGGCGTGATCTGGGCCGCGCGGGCGGCTTCATTGGCGCTGACCAGGGGGCGGCTGGTGGACTGGGCCTCGGCGGGCGACGCCCCGATCAGCATGGCGCAGGTCAGGGCCAGGGCGGCGGCGGTCACCGCACCCGTCACCTCTTGTCCCGATCGCTTCTGCGTCGTCGCGCCCATGGCGGCGTTGGTCCCCATCCGAAGGCGCGATTAGACACCGGTGGCGGCTCCGGTCAATCGAGCGAACCGGCAGGCGGGGCGTTCCCGAAGCGGCCTGTGGCTCCCGCGTCACGCGAATGTGGGGCTTTGGCGGGTGCTGGGCGGCATTGCGCTGGAAAGATGACGTTCGGACGACGTTGCGCCTTGGCTTCGCCTTGTCATCGCCCCTTTTCGGCGTGCTATAGAGCCCCGCTGGCTCCGGTGGACCGGAGTTCGGCGCGCAGGAGGCGTGGCCTCGATCGCGGAATTCTGACGGAGTTTCCCCTATGGTGTTCGTTCGCGGCGCGGCGGTCGTCCTCATCACCTCGACCCTGGCCCTGGGCGCCTGCTCGTCGAATCGGCCTTTCGGGCCCACGGTGGGAGATGTCTTCGGGGCAGGATCGAGCCCCGCGGCGGGTGCGCCCCAGGCGGGGATCGGCGTCAACGCCTATCTGTGGCGCGCGACCCTCGACACCCTCAGCTTCATGCCGCTGGTGTCCGCAGACCCCTGGGGCGGGGTGATCAACTACGATTGGTATTCCGACCCGCGCAAACCCGACGAGCGGTTCAAGGCGACGGTTTTCATCCTGGACACCCGTCTTCGCGCCGACGCCCTGAATGTGTCGGTGACCAAGGAGGTGCGCGGCGCCGACGGTCAGTGGGTCGCCGCCCCGCTCTCGGACCAGACCGAAACGGATCTGGAGAACGCCATCCTGACCAAGGCGCGCCAGTTCAACCTGGCCGACGCCCGCTGACGCGACGCCCGGACCGCCGGGCACGCGTCGTCGCCTCAGACTGAACCATCAGGGGACGCGGCCGAGCCCTCGGGCCCTTGGCAAGGAACCCCCGGCCGTGGCCCGTTACGATCCCAAGACCGCCGAACCCCGCCAGCAGGCCCGTTGGGCCGCCGCCGACGCGTTTCGCGCCCCGCTGACGCCGACCGGCAAGCCCAAATACTATGTGCTGGAAATGTTCCCCTATCCCAGCGGGAACATCCACATGGGGCACGCCCGCAACTACGTCATGGGCGACGTGGTGGCCCGACTGAAGCGGGCGCAGGGCTTCGAGGTCCTGCATCCCATGGGCTGGGACGCCTTCGGCATGCCGGCCGAGAACGCCGCCATGGAGCGCAATGTCCACCCCGGCGACTGGACCCGCTCCAACATCGCCGCCATGCGCGACCAGCTGAAGCTGCTGGGTCTGTCACTGGACTGGTCGCGCGAGTTCGCCACCTGCGACCCGGAATACTACGGCAAACAGCAGGCCTGGTTCCTGGAGCTGTACCGCCGCGGCCTGGTCTATCGCCGTGAGGGCACGGTCAACTGGGATCCGGTGGACGCCACCGTCTTGGCCAATGAGCAGGTCATCGACGGCCGGGGCTGGCGCTCCGGTGCCCTGATCGAAAAGCGCAAGCTGAACCAGTGGTTCCTGCGCATCACCGACTATGCCGACGACCTGATCGAGGGACTGAAGGAGCTCGAGGGCCGCTGGCCCGAAAAGGTCCGGTTGATGCAGGAGAACTGGATCGGCAAGAGCCGAGGGGCGACCCTGTGGTGGGATATCGCCGAGGCCCCCGACTTCCTGCCCGGCTCGCCGGAAGGGCTTCCCAATCACGCCCGCGACCCGATCGAGGTCTACACCACCCGGCCCGACACCCTGTTCGGCGCCAGCTTCCTGGCCCTTGCCCCGGATCACCCGTTGACCACGGCGATCGCGGCCCATCGACCGGATGTGGCGGCCTTCGTCGAGACCTGCGCGCGCTCGGGGACCAGTGAGGTCGAGATCGAGAAGGCGGAGAAGCTGGGCGTCGACCTCGGGGTCCGGGTCCGGCACCCCTTCGATCCCGCGCGCACCATCCCTGTGTGGGCGGCCAATTTCGTGCTGTCGACCTATGGGTCAGGGGCCATCTTCGGCTGCCCGGCTCACGATCAGCGCGATCTGGACTTCGCCCGCAAATACGGCCTGCCGGTGCTGCCCGTCGTCCGTCCCGAGGGCGCCGGCGACGACTTCGCGGTCGAGGACGAGGCCTATGTTGGCCCCGGCCGCCTGTTCCGGTCCGATTTCCTCGACGGCCTGGAGGTCGAGGCCGCCAAGGCGGCGGCGATCGCCCGGGTGGAGGCCCTAGAGCAGGGCAGGGGCGCGACCGTCTATCGCCTGCGGGACTGGGGCGTCAGCCGCCAGCGCTATTGGGGCTGCCCGATCCCCATCGTCCACTGCGCCGCCTGCGGCGTCGTGCCCGTTCCCGCCGACCAGCTGCCCGTCGTCCTGCCCGACGACGTCACCTTCGACGTGCCCGGAAATCCGCTGGACCGCCATCCCGCCTGGAAGCATGTGGCCTGCCCGTCCTGCGGCGCGGCGGCCCTGCGCGAGACCGACACCCTGGACACCTTCGTGGACTCCAGCTGGTATTTCGCCCGCTTCGCCAATCCCCACGCCGAGACCGCCATCGACGCCGCGGCGGCCGACCTCTGGCTGCCGGTGGACCAGTATATTGGCGGTGTGGAGCATGCGGTGCTGCACCTGCTCTATGCCCGTTTCATCTCCCGCGCCCTGTCGGACGCCGGCCTGATGTCCGTACGCGAGCCCTTCGCCGGACTGTTCACCCAGGGGATGGTGGTCCACGAGACCTACCGGACCGCCGACGGCGCCTGGGTCGAGCCCGCCGATGTCGACCTGACGCATCAGGACGGGATCCGCACGGCCCGACGCCTGTCCACGGGCGAGGCCCTGACCATCGGCGACGTCGAGAAGATGTCGAAATCGAAGAAGAATGTCGTGGCGCCGCAGGAGATCGTCGACGCCCACGGCGTGGACGCGGGCCGGCTGTTCGTCCTGTCGGACAGCCCGCCGGAACGCGACGTGCAGTGGACCGTCGGCGGGGTTGAGGGCGCCGCCCGCTTCGTCCAGCGGGTCTGGGCCGAGGTCGACCGCGAGGCGCCCACCGTCGCCGACGCCGGCCAGGACGCAGCCCTGAGGCGCGAGACCCACAAGACGATCAAGGCCGTCACCGAGGGCGTGGAACAGTTTCGTTTCAACTCCGCCATCGCGAAGCTCTATGCCTTTCTGGGGACACTGCGGACCCATGAGGCGGCGGGGGTCGGGGCGCGGCGCGAGGCCCTGTCGGCTTTCGCGCGTCTGATCGCTCCCTTCGTGCCCCACCTCGCAGAAGAGTGCTGGACGCGGCTGGGCGAGGACGGAATGGTCCTGGACGCGCCCTGGCCGATCTTCGATCCGGCGTTGGCCACCGACGATGAGGTGGTTCTGCCGATCCAGGTCAACGGCAAGCGGCGCGGCGAGATCCGCGTGGCGCGTGGTCTGGAGGCCGCCGAGGTCGAGGCTCTGGTCATGGCCGACCCGGAGGTGCAGGCTCGTCTCGAAGGTCAGACCGTCAGGAAGATCGTCGTGGTCAAGGATCGCATCGTCAATCTGGTGGCCTCATGATCCGCGCCGCGGCGATCGCCCTCGGGGCCCTGGCGGCGTCCGCCTGTGGTTTCACGCCCCTCTATGGGAACGGGGCCGGGACCGAGCTGTCGCGCATGGCTGTGTCGGCGCCGGACGACCGCTTTGGCTACCGGCTGCGCGAGGCACTTGAAGACGCCTTGGGCACGGACCTCGGCGCCGCCCCCACCTGGAGGTTGACCACCACCGCCGGGCAGAGTGTTCGCCCCATCGGTCGCCGCATCGACGACACGGCCGCCCGCTATGAACTGACCGTGCGGCTGGTCTGGACCCTGACACCCGTGGCCGGAGGGTCACCCCTCAGCGGCACGGAGACGGCGGTGGTCACCTATGCTTCGGCCGACCAGCCGGTGGCCGCGATTGCGGCCCAGGAGGACGCCGAGGTCCGGGCCGCGGCCGAATTGGCGCGCGGTGTGCGTCTGGACCTTCTGACCGCCCTGGCGGGGCGCTGAGCCGCCGTGATCCTGTCGAAGCGCCCCGAGATCGAGCGCTTTCTGAAGTCGCCTGATCCCGCGGTCCGCGCGGTGGTCCTGCACGGCCGCGACCGGTCCGGCGTGGCCGAGCGGGCCGATGTCCTGTGCCGCACCATCACGCCTGACCTGAATGACCCCTTCAACGTCAGCCTGATGGGCGACGGCGATGCCGAGGCCGGCGACGGGCGTCTGGAAGACGCGCTGAGCGCCCTGTCCATGATCGGAGGGCGGCGACTGGTGCGGGTCCGGTTGGCCGCCGACCGTGCCGCCGCCGACAAGGCCCTCGCCGTCGCGCTCAAGGCCCATCTGGACGGGCGCTTCAATCCCGACGCCATGCTGGTGGTCGAGGCCGGGGCCCTCGGCCGGGACTCCGCCCTGCGCAAGGCGGCCGAGGCCGCGCCGACGGCCGTCGCTGTCGCCTGCTATGAGGATGAGGCGGGCGACGTGGCCCGCATGGCGCGCGAGGCCCTTGCCGCGGACAAGGTCGGCCTGACCGCCGAGGCCCTGGATCAGTTTGTCGGCCGCCTCCCGCGGGAGCGGGGATTGATGCGTCAGGAGATCGAGCGCCTGGCCCTGTTCATCGGCCCCGGTTCTGGTCGGACGATCGATGTGGCCGAGCTGGAGACCCATCTGGGGGTGGAGGCCGACGCCTCCCTGCAGGATGCGGCGCAGCAGGCCTTCGGCGGCAAGGCCGGTCCCGCCCAGGCCGGGCTGCGGCGCGCCTTCGCCGAGGGAGAGGGGGCGGTGCCCGCCCTGCGGGCCGTCGGACGCCAGCTGCAGACCCTGATCCGCATCCAGTCCCTGGTCGCGGCCGGCGCCGGCGCCAAGGAGGCGGCCAAGTCCGCCGGTGTGTTCTGGAAGCAGGAGGCCGAGGTCCTGCGCCAGCTGCGCGCCTGGTCGCCGGAGGCGCTGGACGCCGTGATGGATTCGCTGAACGCCGCCGAACTGGCCTGCCGCTCCACCGGCTCGCCCGATCTGCTGATCGCCGAACGGCTGCTGCTGGAGATCGCGGCCCGGGCGCGGCGGTTGGGCCTCTAGACCCGGGTCGCGCCTCAGCCGCGCTTGGAGGCCTTGCGGAAGGCCGGCTTGGCCAGGGCGACGCTGCGCGCCTGCTGGGCCTTTTCCTCGGCCCGCGCCGAGCCCGGCTGACCGCCATGGGCTGTCGCGGCCTTCTTCTTGGCCGCGAGGGCGCGCTTCAGGGCTTCTGTGGCGGTTTCGGGCGTGTCGGACATGGGGCGAGTCTAGCATGGATCGCCCGGCGGCACCCGCTCAATCCCGGCGCCTGGCCAGCCAGACGGTGGCCCCGCCGCAGCCGGGATCGTCGGCCACATGTGAAATCAGGTCGAAGCCGGCCGCATCCAGGGCCGTGCGATAGCCCGCGGGGGACAGGCTGCCGTGATAAAGGGGCTCGCCGTGCCAGCTGCCGATCGACTCGCCGTGCTCCGAGCCGCTGGTGAACATCAGGACCCCGCCGGGCCTCGTATGCCGGGCATGAAGGTCAAAGAGTCCCAGCTGGTCCTCGGGCGTCAGGTGAAAGGCGCTGTGCCAGGCCAGCACGCCATCGAAGCGCCGGCCCAGATCCAGGCGGCGCATGTCGGCCACGATCCAGGTCTGATCCGGCAGGCGACGGCGGCACAGGGCGATCAGCTCGGGTGCCGCATCCACTCCGGTGACGGCGCGCCCCCGGGCGACAAGGTGCCGGGCGATCGGCTCGCCCGAGCCGCAGCCCAGATCCAGGACCCGCCCTGACGGCGGCACATGGGCAAGAAAGGCGTCCAGCCAAGGCCCTTCCCTGAGATCCCGGCTCCGGTCCCGATCCCAGTCCAGGGCCCGGCGGGCGTAGAGGTCGACGACGTCTTCCGCCGGCGACCGCATCTCAGCCCGCCATCAGGCGCCGGCACAGATCGTCCAGCTGTTCCAGCGAGCGCCAGCCCAGCACCAGTTCCCCGCGGCCGCCGCGGTCGGTCAGCTGGACCTTGAGGCCGAGGGCTTCGGACAGATCCTGTTCGAGGGCGGCGACGTCTGCGGTCGCGGGACCGGAGGCCGGACGGCCCTTGCCCGGCGTCGTCGGCACGGTTCCGGCCACAGCCTTGCGGGCCAGGGCCTCGGTCTGGCGCACATTCAGCCCGTCCATATAGGCCCGGTCGGCCAGGTCCGCGGCATCCGGCGTATTGATCAGGGCCCGGGCGTGACCGGCGCTCAGCTTGCCCTCGCGCAGATAGTTCAGCACCCGGTCCGGCAGCTGCAGCAGGCGCAGGGTGTTGGCGACGTGGCTGCGCGACTTCCCGACCACACCGGCCACTGCGTCCTGGGTGCGGCCAAAGCGGTCCATCAGCACACGATAGGCCTCGGCCTCTTCCAGCGGGTTCAGGTCCGCGCGCTGGACGTTCTCGATGATGGCGACCTCGAGGACGGCCACATCGTCCAGCACCCGCTCGATGATCGGCACCTCGGTCAGGCGGGCGGCCTGGGCCGCGCGCCAGCGGCGTTCGCCGGCCACGATCTGCCAGATGCCCGGCTCGCCGGGCTGCTCCCGCACCAGAATGGGCTGCAGCACGCCCCGGTCGCGGATGGAGCCGGCCAGTTCGTCAAGCTCCTCCTTGCGGAAGGTCTTGCGGGGCTGGTCGGGATTGGGCTTCAGCGTCTCGATCGGCACGCTGCGCACGCCGGCGGGGGCGGGCTTTCCGTCGACAGGTGCGGCCTCGGCCACCTGCTCGCCCAGAAGGGCCGACAGGCCGCGTCCCAGACCCCGTTGTCGCTCGTTCAACTCGATCGCCTCCATGGATGTCACGCGGCCTGCAGCCGCGAGCGCTCCCGCGCCACCACTTCACGCGCCAGCCGCAGATAGGCCTGGCTGCCCGCGCATTTCAAATCATAGATCAGGACCGGCTTGCCGAACGACGGGGCCTCTGAAACCCGGACGTTTCGCGGAATGACGCTGTCATAGACCTTGGCCCCGAAATGGGCACGCACATCGGCCTCAACCTGGCCCGACAGGGCGTTGCGGCGGTCGAACATGGTCAGGACGAGGCCCTGGATCTCGAGGGTCGGGTTCAGGCTCTGCCGGGCCATCTCGACCGTCTTCATCAACTGGGTCAGGCCCTCCAGGGCGAAGAACTCGCACTGCAGCGGCACCAGCACCGCATCGGCGGCCGCCATGGCGTTGAGCGTCAGCAAATTGAGGGACGGGGGGCAATCAATCAGGACATAGTCATACGGCAAGGGTCCATCCTGGCCGGACGGTGAGAGGGCATCGCGGAGACGGTAGGACCGCCGGTCAGACTGGCTCAGCTCGATCTCGACGCCCGACATGTCCGCATCCGCCGGGATGATGTGCAGCCCGGGAACCGTGGTCGCGACCGCGGCGTCCTCTACCGACCGGCCGTCGACCACGACGTCATAGATGGTGGTGCGCCGCGTTTCACGTGGAACGCCGAGGCCCGTGGAGGCGTTGCCCTGGGGATCCATGTCGACGATCAGCACCCGCTGGCCGATCGCCGCCAGGGCCGTGCCGAGGTTGATGGCGGTCGTGGTCTTGCCCACGCCGCCCTTCTGGTTCGACACCGCCAGAACCCGGGTCTTTTCAAGGTGCACGTCGCAGGCTCCCTATGGAGACGATCCGGCCGCGCGGGTCGCTGCGGGAGACGGTCAGTCCGGCCTTGAATTGCCAGACCGCGCGGGCCTCCGCCACCTCGGCCTCGGCCTTTTCGCCCTTCAGATAGAGGCCGCGGGCGCCCGCCTGGTGATAAGGGTGTGCATAGGTCAGCAGCCGGCTCAGCGGCGCCACGGCACGGGCCGTCACAACCTCGACGCTCAACCGTTGATCCTCGGCCCGCCCCCAGATGACCTCCGCCGGCAGGTCCAGGGCCGTGACGACCGACTCCAGAAACCGGCACCGCTTGGCCAGTCCGTCGATCAGCCAGACCCGGGCGCCCGGCCGGTCCTTCAGAAGTATGGCCAGGACCAACCCGGGCAGACCGGCGCCCGCGCCCAGATCGGCCCAGGTCAGGGCCTCGGGTGCGAGGTCCAGAAGCTGGGCGGAATCGAACACGTGGCGGTTCCAGAAGTCGTCAAGACTGGCCGGTCCGACCAGGTTCATCACGGCATTGGCCTCGGAGAGCCGGACGCGGAAGGCTTCCAGATCGGACATCTGGTCGGCGGTCGCGCGCGTGAGTGCCTGATATGCGACGGCGTCCACGGTTCAGGCCGCCGCCCTGCGCACATGGGCCAGAAGGGCCGTCAGGGCCCCCGGCGTCATACCCTCGATGCGCCCGGCCTGACCCAGGCTGACCGGCCGGACGCGGCGCAGCTTTTCGCGCACCTCATGCGACAGTCCGCCGATCGCGCCATAGTCCAGATCCGCGGGCAGATGCAGGGCCTCGTCCCGCTTCAGCGCCGCGGCGTCGACCGCCTGACGGTCCAGATAGCCGGCATAGGCGGCGTCGACCTCCACCTGCTCCCGCACCTCCTCTGACCAGTCGGCGATCGCGGGTATGACCGGACGGAACTGGTCCAGGGTGACCCCGGGGTGGGCCAGAAGATCACGGACAGACCGCCGCCGACCGTCGGCATTGACGGAGATGCCCAGATCGCCCGCCTCGCGCGGCGTAAAGGTCAGCGACCGCGCCGCCTCCAGCGCGGCCCGGACGCGCGCCTGTTTGTCGGTAAAGCGGCGGCGGCGCTCGGGCCCGACCAGGCCGGCAGCCTCCGCCACCGGCGTCAAGCGTTGATCGGCGTTGTCGGACCGCAGGCTCAACCGCCATTCGGCCCGGCTGGTGAACATCCGGTAGGGCTCGGTCACACCGCGGGTGACCAGGTCGTCAACCATGACCCCGATATAGCCCTGGTCGCGGCCGATCACGAGGGAGGGCTGGCCGCCTGCCGCGCGCGCCGCATTCAGTCCGGCGATCAATCCTTGAGCCCCGGCCTCCTCATAGCCCGTCGTGCCATTGATCTGGCCGGCGAGGAACAGCCCCGGCCGGGCCTTGACCTCCAGGCCCGGGGTCAGTTCCCGCGGGTCGACATAGTCATACTCGATGGCATAGCCGAAGCGGATCACCTCAACCGCCTCGAGGCCCGGAATGGTGCGCAGGAAGGCCGACTGGGTCGCATCGGACACCGAGGTCGAGATCCCGTTGGGATAGACGGTCGGATCGTCGAGGCCTTCGGGCTCGAGGAAGATCTGATGGGACGTCTTGTCGGCGAAGCGGACGACCTTGTCCTCGATCGACGGGCAGTAGCGGGGGCCCTGACCCGACAGCCGGCCGCCATAGACGGCGCTTTCGCCGAGGTTGTCGGCGATGATGCGGTGTGTCGCCTCGGTCGTATGGGTGATGCCGCAGGCGATCTGGGGAACGTCGATCCGGCTGTTCAGGAAGCTGAAGGGGACGGGGTTTTCATCCGCCGCCTGCATCTCGAGACGGTCCCAGGCGATGGTCCGTCCGTCCAGTCGCGCCGGCGTGCCGGTCTTGAGGCGGCCGAGGGCAAGCCCGGCCACCCTCAGGTCCTCGGCCAGACCCGTGGAGGGGGCCTCGCCATGCCGGCCTGCCGGGGTCCGCTCATCGCCCTTGTGAATGACGCCATTCAGGAAGGTCCCGGTCGTCAGGACCACGGCCCCCGCGCCCAGGGCCTCGCCGGCTGCGGTAAGGACCCCCACGACCCGGGTGCCCTCGAGCAGCAAGCGTTCTGCGGTACCCGGCTTGAGGGTCAGGTTCGGCGTGGCGGCCAGCTCGGCCTGCATGGCCTCCCGATACAGGCGTCGGTCGATCTGGCTGCGCGGCCCCCTGACGGCAGCCCCCTTTGAACGGTTCAGCATCCGGAACTGGATGCCGGACCGGTCGGCCATCCGGCCCATGAGGCCGTCCATGGCGTCGATCTCGCGCACGAGATGTCCCTTGCCGAGCCCGCCGATCGCTGGGTTGCAGGACATCTCGCCGACGGTATCGAGCCTCTGGGTGAGCAGGAGTGTGCGCGCGCCGGCGCGGGCGGATGCGGCGGCGGCCTCGCAGCCGGCGTGGCCGCCGCCAATGACGATGACGTCGAAACCGTTCATGAGCGGCGACATAGGGGAAAACCCCTCCCGTCGCCACCGTGTCGCCGACGTTTCACGTGAAACGTCACTTGCCGATACAGAAGCTGGCGAACACTTCTCCGAGCACATCCTCCACGTCGACCGCTCCGGTGACGCGCGCCAGGGCAGAGGCCGCACGTCGAAGGTCGTCCGCCGCGGTCTCGGGCCCGACGTCAAGGGCAGAGCGGGCGTCCCGGGTGGCGTGAAGTGCCTCCGTGAGGCGCAGACGGTGACGTTCACGGGTCACAGCCGGGAAGTCTCCCCCCGAAAGGTCCCGGGACACCCGCTCGGCGATCCTGGCCTGCAGCGCTTCCAGCCCTTCACCGGTCAGGGTCGAGATGGCGATCCCCCCGTCCGGATCCCCGGCAGGGACCGACCCGAGATCGGCCTTGCTGAAGACCCGCAGATCCCCGGCTTGGGCGAGGGCCCCCGCCTCCCCTTCCTCATCTCCGGGCGCCAGGACCCAGAGCCGCAGATCGGCGTCCAGCGCCCGCAACCGGGCGCGACGCACACCTTCCGCCTCGATCGGATCGTCCGACGGCCGCAGCCCGGCCGTGTCGGACAGGATCACCGCATAGCCCCCGATGACCAGTTCCGCATCCAGCACATCGCGCGTTGTCCCGGCGATCGGGGTGACGATGGCGGCCTCCCGTGCCACGAGGGCATTGAACAGGGCCGATTTGCCGGCATTGGTCTCTCCAATGAGGACGATCCTGTAGCCGTCCCGCACCCGCTCTCCGCGTGCAGCGTCCGCCAGTGCGCTCTCCAGATCCGCGATCAGGTCGTCGAGAAGCGGTCCCGCCGTGCGCGCCAGCCCGTCGGGGACCTCCTCGTCCGGAAAATCAATCTCGGCCTCAATCAGCGACAAGGCCTGCAACAGATCGCGACGGAACCCGGCGTAGGCCCGGGACAGGGCGCCCCCCAGCTGGCCGAGAGCCTGCCCGGCCTGGGCCACGGTCTCGGCATCGACCAGATCGGCCACCGCCTCCGCCTGGGCAAGATCCATCCGGCCGTTCTCGAAGGCCCGGCGCGTGAACTCTCCCGGCTCGGCCGGCCGCAGACCAAGCGCGAGCAGGGCCCGGCTGACAGACTCGACGACAGCGCGTCCTCCGTGAAGCTGGAGTTCGGCCACATCCTCGCCTGTATAGGAGGCGGGCCCCGGGAATCGAAGGATCAGGGCCTGGTCAAGGATGACGTCGTCCAGGCTCAGCGTCCGGAGCGTCGCCATCCGCGCCTGGGGCAGACCGGCGCCGAGGGCGGTCAGGGCCGGGTCCACGCCCGGCCCCGACAGGCGGATGACGGCGACGGCGCCTCGACCCGGTGGCGTGGCGAGGGCGAAGATGGTGTCGGTCACGCGCGCGTCCGATCAGGAACGGGGATCAGGCGCCCGGCTTGGTCGCCGCTTCCATGAGACGGCGGAACTGGTCCTGGGCCTGCATGCCGAAGCTCGTCCAGGATTTCATCAGTTCCTCAGGCTGCATGGCGGCCATATTGGCCTGCATCCGGGCCTGCATCTCCGCGACGAGGGCCTCGTTCAACGGTGCGACATCGGGCAGGCCGAGGAAGGCCCGCGCCTCCGCCGGGGTGCAATCGACTTCCACATTGACCTTCATCGCCTCACTCCGTGGCTGACCCAACCGTCCGACCCCGCCCCCGCCGGCTGAACATGTTTCACGTGAAACGCCCTCACGCCGCGAGCGGCCGCGTCACGACCGACGTGGTTGAACTCAGGTGTTCATCGACTGGAAGAAGTCCGCATTGTTCTTGGACTGCCGCAGCTTGTCGATGAGGAACTCGATCGCATCCTGCGGTCCCATGGGGTTCAGAATCCGGCGCAGGACATAGGTCTTGGCCAGCTGATCCTTGGGCGTGGTCAGCTCCTCCTTGCGGGTGCCCGACTTCAACACGTCGATGGCGGGGAAGATCCGCTTGTCGGCCACCTTGCGGTCCAGCACGATCTCGGAGTTTCCGGTGCCCTTGAACTCTTCGAAGATCACCTCGTCCATGCGGCTGCCGGTGTCGATCAGGGCTGTGGCGATGATGGTCAGCGAGCCGCCCTGCTCCACATTGCGCGCGGCGCCGAAGAAACGCTTGGGCCGCTGCAGGGCATTGGCGTCGACCCCGCCGGTCAGAACCTTGCCTGACGACGGCACGGTCGCATTGTAGGCCCGGCCGAGGCGGGTGATGGAGTCGAGCAGGATCACCACGTCCTTCTTGTGCTCGACCAGACGCTTGGCCTTCTCGATCACCATCTCGGCCACAGCCACGTGGCGGGTCGCCGGTTCGTCGAAGGTGGAGGCGACGACCTCGCCCTTCACCGTGCGCTGCATGTCGGTGACCTCCTCCGGCCGCTCGTCGATGAGCAGCACGATCAGGATCACCTCAGGATGGTTGCGCTCGATCGACTTGGCGATGTTCTGCAACATCACCGTCTTGCCCACGCGCGGCGGCGCCACGATCAGGCAGCGCTGGCCCTTGCCCAGGGGGGCGACGATGTCGATGACCCGGCCGGACCGATCCTTCAGGGTCGGATCCTGGATCTCCATATGCAGCCGCTCTTCGGGATAGAGCGGGGTCAGGTTGTCGAACAGGACCTTGGTCTTGACCAGTTCCGGATCTTCCAGATTGATCGTGTCGACCTTGAGAAGGGCGAAATAGCGCTCGCCTTCGCGCGGGGCCCGCACGGCGCCATGCACCGTGTCACCGGACCGCAGACCGAACCGGCGAATCTGGGACGGCGAGACATAGATGTCGTCCGGCCCGGGCAGATAGTTGGCGTCCGGGCTCCGCAGGAAACCGAACCCGTCAGGCAGGATTTCCAGCACGCCGTCGGCGATGATCTCCACCTCCTCATCGGCCAGGGCCTTGAGGATGGCGAACAGCAGGTCCTGTTTGCGCAGGTTCGAGGCATTCTCGACCTCCAGCTGCTCCGCGAAGGCGACCAGATCGGCCGGCGTCTTCTCGTTGAGCTCGGCGAGGGTGATCCGGCCGGACGGGACGACGGGGTCGCCATCCTCCTCGTCCTCGTCGGCCTCCTGATCGACCATGGGCAGATCGGACGCCTGAACCTCGTCACCGGACGAATAGTCGGTGGCGTCGGTGCCGGGCAGGTCGGACTCAGTATCGTGGACGTCGGTCATGGATCGCTCAATGGCGCGACCCCGGCGTCGGAAGGACGGCGGGCCCGGCAGGAAAACTGTTCTGGCCATGAGGCCGAGGGAGTGCGACGGGAACCCGGCGAAATGAGCGGCGGGAGTCGCGAGAGAGGGGGGGCCGCCCGGAAGGTCCGAAACGGATCACCGCCAGCGAAACCATGGGGCCCGCCTCAGGTCAAGCGGCACCGGCCCTCGTGGCCTGAACTAGAAGGTCCACTGGGTCGTGACCGACAGAACCATGACCACCGCCGCCACGAACGGAATCTCGTTGGTCATGCGCCAGAACCTGCCGGAGCGAACCGAAGTCCCGCCCTGGACGCGACGGAACTCGGCCATCAGGAACATGTGCCAGCCGGTCAGGGCCACAACGCCCGCCAGCTTGGCGATCATCCACGGCTGGGACAGGGTCGCCAGGCCGTTCAGGTGGATCATCCAGAGCCCGAATGTCCACGACAGGACCAGGGCGGGGTTCAGGATGATGGTTCTGAGCCGCGCCTGCCAGGCCCGCAGCAGGCCCTGCATCTCGGACTTGAGGGGCTCGGCCTTCGACTGCTGCTCGGCGTCATAGGCATAGAGCCGTGGCAGAAACAGCAGGCCGGCCATCCAGGCGATGACCGCCAGGATGTGCAGGCCCCGAACCAGATCATAGGTGTTCATGCCGCGCGGGCCTCCCGACGATGGGGACAGGCCTTCCAGTTCGCGGCGCAGCCCGGTCCGAAGGGGGCCGTCCCCCCGCGCGGCAGGGCGTCGACGACGGCACCGGCCAGGGTGGAGATGAAGGCCTCGGCGATACCGACCGCCGGCGCCCGCAGATAGGGCGCCACGCCCATCTCATGGGCCAGTTCGCCGTACTCAATGTCCAGCTCGACCAGGGTCTCAATGTGCTCGGAGACGAAGGCGATGGGCGTCAGCACGACCCCCAGCCCGTCCTCGCCCGCCTTCTGGATGGCATCGGGCGTGGCCGGCCCCAGCCATTTCAGCGGGCCGACACGGCTCTGATAGCAGATATCCCAACGCTCCCCGCGTGGCCCCAGACCGGCCCTCTCGGCAACTCGGGCGCAGGTGGACTCGATCTGCTCCTGGTAGGGGTCGCCCTTGCGGGTGACGAGGGTCTCGGGAATGCCATGGGCCGACATCAAGACCCGCACCGGCCGATCGCCGGCCTCGGCCAGCTTCAGCCGGATGGCATCGGCCTGGGCCCGGACCCAGCCCTCCGCCTGGGGATAGCAGCACACCGTGCGACTGCGGCCGGGTCCGGCATAGCACTCCCGCCAGCGCTTCAGCGAGGAGGCGGTCGTCGTGGTCGAGAACTGCGGATACAGGGGCAGGAGGACGATCTCGTCGGGTGCAAAGGCGGCGACCTCGGCAGCGGTCTGCTCGCTGAGCGGCGACCAGTAGCGCATGGCGATGAAGACCCGGCAGTGGTCGTCCGGCAGGGCCAGCGCCAGCGACTGCTCCAGGGCCCCGGACTGTTTCCGCGTCCCGGGCAGAAGGGGAGAACCGCCCCCCATCAGCGCATAGTTGGCCTGGGCACTCTTCTCCCGCCGCTCGGAGATGACCCTGGCCAGCGGAGTCCGCAGTATCCCGGGCAGCCCGATGATGGCGGAGTCATTGAACAGGTTGAACAGGAACGGCTTCACGCTCTCGGGGCCGTCCGGTCCGCCGAGGTTGAACAGGACGACGGCGATCCGGCGACCGCCGGGCTCTCCGGCAATGCTCCGGTTCACTGGGCCCCAAGCCTCGTCAGCACGCGTTCCACGTGGGCGATCGGCACATCGGGCAGGATGCCGTGGCCCAGGTTGAAAATCCACGGTCCCTGGCCCCACGCGTCCATCAGGTCGTCGACCCGGCGGTCAAGGGCGTCGCCACCCGCGCGCAACAGAAGCGGATCCAGTGCCCCCTGTATGGGCTTGATGGCCTGAACCCGACGCCCGACATCCAGCGGACAGGCGGTATCCAGAGCCACAGCCTGCACCTCGCAGCTTCGGGCGTAGCGTTCGGCAACGGCCGCGGACCCCCGGGGAAAGCCGATGAGGGGCACGGTCACGCCCAGTTCGCGCACGCGGGCAACAAGTTTCTGATGCGGCGCAAGCACGAGCCGGTCGAACAGGTCATCGGGCAGGCCCTCTGCCCAGCTCTCGAAGATCTTCAGGACCTGGGCGCCGGCATCGGCCTGCATCTTCAGATAATGGGCGGTGGATTCCACCAGCACGTCCAGGACCGCGGTCACATGCTCCCGATCGCGGTAGTAGAACTCCCGCGCAGCAGCCCGCTCGCCCTTGCCGATGCTCCGAGCCTCACCGTCGAGCATATAGGTCGCGACGGTCCAGGGGGCTCCGGCGAACCCGATCAGGGTCCGTTCCGGCTCCAGGGCAGCCCGGACGATGGACAGGGTCTGACCGACTTCCGAGAGGGCCTGGCCTGCGCCGGAAGCCAGCTCCCTCATCGACTCCACCGAAGGCAGGGCGCCGAGCCGGGGGCCCTCGCCAGCCTCGAACCACACCTTCTGGCCCAGGGCGCAGGGGATGAGAAGGATGTCCGCGAAGACGATGGCCGCGTCGAAGCCGAACCGGCGCATGGGTTGAAGCGTGGCCTCGGCCGCCTTTTCGGGATCCAGACAGAATTCGATGAAGCCCGGCGTGCTCGCACGAAGATCGCGATACTCGGGCAGATAGCGTCCGGCCTGGCGCATAAACCAGACAGGGGGTCGGTCGAGGGTTTCACCGTTCAGCGTTCGGAGAAGGCGGGCTTGCGTCATCATCGGGCTTTACGGGCTTGCCGGTCCGGGCTCAACCCACCCTCCTTCTCTCCCTTGACTTCATTTATTCTGAAAGAGTCGGAAGCAGTGGCAGAGCGGTGGAAACAGCGGGATTCCGGGCCCTGACTGACGCCCGGAACCGGGTTTTCCACCAGCCTGCGGCGACATGTCAGCCCTGGGGATGAGTTCGGGCATCGAAGCCGACCGCGAGGGTTAATGAGGCGTTAACACCGACCCGGAAAGCCGGAACCGTCCCTGTGACTCCTTAACCCATCGTTAAGGATTTCCCCAACACGGGCAAAACCGCCTGCCCCCCGGGGGATCAAAACCGTCAGACCCGCTGGTTTTCTCCCGCTTCATCCCGCTCGCCCCGGGCGGCCGCCGCGGCTATGGAGGATCATCCCCCTGGCCGATTGAGCGACGCCGCAGTTGCCCCACGTTTCATCCCCACTCCCCTCCGATCCATCCTCTGTCCCGCCAGGCCGGCGATGACGACCGCCCGTACCCATCGGCTGGCGACCTATTTCCATGTCCATCTGGTCTCGGACTCGACCGGAGAGACCCTGAACGCCATGGCCAAGGCCGTGGTCGCCCGTTTCGACGGCATTATCCCGATCGAACACATCTACGCCCTCGTGCGCTCCCCCCGTCAGCTCGAGCGGGTACTGGAGGAGGTCGCGGCGGCGCCCGGCGTGGTGCTCCACACCATCGTCGATCGCGATCTGAGGGAGCAGCTGGAGACCGGATGCCGGGCGCTGGACATGCCGCAGATCGGCGCGCTTGACCCCCTGGTCGGCGCCTTGTCGCGATATCTGGGTGCCGCCCTGTCCACCCGGGTCGGTGCCCAGCACGCGCTCGACCACGACTATTTCAACCGGATCGCCGCCCTCGACTTCGCCATGGCCCACGACGACGGCCAGGGCACGACCAGCCAGCTGGAGCAGGCCGACGTCGTGCTATGCGGGGTCAGCCGGACGTCCAAGACCCCGACCTGCATCTATCTGGCCCATCGGGGCATCCGGGCGGCCAATGTGCCCCTGGTGCCCGGCCAGGAGGATGGCGAGCGCCTGGTCGCCCTGACCCGGCCCCTCGTGGTCGGTTTGACGGTGTCGCCCGACCGTCTGGTGCAGATCCGGCGCAATCGTCTGGAGGGCCTGAACGCCGACCGGGCCAGCAACTATGTCGACCAGGATGCAGTGCGCGAGGAGACGATCAAGGCCCGGCGGGCGTTCGAGCGTCGCGGCTGGCCGGTCATTGACGTGACCCGGCGTTCGGTCGAGGAGACCGCGGCAGCGGTGGTCAACCTGCTGCAGGAGCGACGCTCCGGGGGGGAGGCGCCGAGATGATCGTGCTCGCCTCCGCCAGCGCCGCGCGGCGGCGCATCCTCGAAGAGGCCGGCGTGGGCTTCGAGGTCGATCCCGCCGACATCGACGAGGCAGCCCTGAAAACGCCGGCCGCGCGCCGCGATCCGGCGGCCTTGTGTCTCACCCTCGCCTCGGCCAAGGCGGTCGAGGTCTCACGACGCCGACCGGGCGACTGGGTCATCGGCTCGGACCAGATCCTGGCTTTCGACGGCGGTCTGGTGACCAAGGCGAGGTCCATGGCCGAGGCCCGGGCACGACTGGTGGAAATGCGTGGACGGGACCATGTCCTCTGGTCCGGAGTGGCCTTGGCGCGGGACGGCGCGGTCGTCTGGTCGGAGCACGAGCCCGCCAGGATGAAGATGCGGGACTTTTCCGACGCCTTTCTCGACGCCTATCTGGCGGCCGAGGGCCAGCGCCTCCTGGCCACGGTCGGCTGCTACCGGATCGAGGGTCGGGGGGCCCAGCTGTTCGCCCAGGTCGACGGCGCCCAGGCCACCATCATGGGCATGCCGCTGTGGCCACTGCTGGAAGCACTGCGGACCGTCGGGGCCTTGCCGGCATGATCCGCGCCGGCGTCGTCGGCTGGCCCGTCAGCCATTCCCTCAGCCCTCTGATTCACGGGGCGTGGATCCACGGGGCGGGGCTGAGCGCGACCTATGACCTCCTCCCGGCGGAGACGGGGGCGGCCTTCGACACCCTGGTCGCCCATGCGAGCGATGGGCTGATCCAGGGGTTCAATGTGACGGCGCCGTGGAAGCTGCGGGCCCTCACCTCCGCCGACGAGGCCACGCCGACGGCCCGCAGGGCAGGCTCGGCGAACCTCCTCACCTTCCGTCAGGGGCGGATCCTGGCGGACTCCACAGACGGGGTCGGCGTCCTCTCGGCGCTGAAGTCGCAGGCACCCCACCTGACCCTGCCCGACGCCCGGGTGACGGTGCTGGGCGCCGGAGGCGCGGCGCGCGCGGCTGCCGCGGCCCTGATCGACGCCGGCGCCCGGGTCGGGGTGATCAACCGCAGCGCGGATCGCGCCCGCGATCTGGCGGATGCGCTCGGTGTCGAACTCCAGGCCACAGACGACCTGGCGGAGGCCGATCTGGTCCTGAATGCCCTGCCGGTCGATCCGGGCCTGGACGTCGCCGTCCTGAAGCCCGACGCCGTGGTCATGGACATGACCTATCGGCCCTTGCACCCCCCGCTTCTGAGCGCGGCCCGACGTCGCGGCCTGACCATTGTGGACGGCCTCGCCATGCTGATCGGCCAGGCGCGGCCGTCCTTCGCCGCGATCTACGGGGTTGAGCCTCCCGACGTCGACGTGCGTGCCCTGTGCCTTGCGGCGCTGGAGACGGCGCAATGATCCTGCTGGGCCTCACAGGATCGATCGGCATGGGCAAGTCGACGACGACACGGCTCTTCGCCGAGGCCGGGGCCGCCACCTGGAACGCGGATGACGCGGTCCACGCCCTGTATGCCCCGGGCGGGGCGGCCGTGGGCCCGGTGGGCGCGGCCTTCCCCGGCGTGGTCGTCGACGGGGCGGTGGACCGCGAGCGTCTGGCCCGTGCGCTGGGCGATGACCGCGACGCCTTCCGCCGGCTGGAGGCGATCGTGCACCCCCTGCTGGTCCAGGACCGTCTGGCGGAGCTGGACGCCGCGCGGGCCGCGGGCATCCGGCTGGCCGTGCTGGACATCCCGCTTCTGTTCGAGACCGGCGGCGACCGGGCCGTGGACGCCGTGGTAGTCGTCACCGCCCCCCCCGAGGTTCAGGCGGCACGGGTGCTGGCCCGGCCGGGCATGACCCGGGAGCGGCTGGACGCCATCCTCGCCCGACAGACGCCGGATGCAGAGAAGCGGGCCCGGGCGGACTTTGTGGTGGAGACTTCGCGGGGGATCGAGGCGGCGCGGGCGGAGGTTCTGGAGATCGTGGGGACAGTTCTGGATCCCGCGTGGACGCCGCCGCGGCGCGGACTTCCGCCCGGCGACGAAGCGGGTCAGTAAGGGAAATGGCCCGCGAAATCGTTCTGGACACGGAAACCACCGGATTCGATCCGAAGACGGGCGACCGGCTGATCGAGATCGGCTGCGTCGAGATCGACGATCTTCTGCCGACCGGCCGGACATTTCACCGCCTCGTCAATCCGGAGCGGTCGATCCCCGCCGGCGCCATCGCCGTGCACGGCATCACCGACGACAAGGTCCGAACCGCGCCGCGCTTTCGCGAGATCGTGGCCGATCTGAGGGAATTCGTCGGCGACGCGCCGGTGATCGCCCACAACGCCGCCTTCGATCGCGCCTTCGTGGACTGGGAATGCGGCCTGTGCGGACAGCCTCCGATCGCGGCCGACCGCTGGATCGACACCCTGGCCCTGGCCCAGACCCGGTTCCCCGGCATGGCCAACTCCCTGGACGCCCTGTGCCGCCGGTTCAAGATTTCGCTGACCGAGCGCAGCCTGCACGGGGCCCTGATCGACGCCCGCCTGCTGGCCGACGTCTATCTGGAGCTGAAGGGCGGCAAGGCGCGGCGGCTGGATCTGACGACCGGACCCCGGACTACGCCGGGCATGGAGGCGGCCCGGCCGGCGCACGGGACGCGGCCCCGCCCTCTCTCGCCGCGCCTGACCGAGGCAGAGGCGACGGCGCACCGGACGTTTCTGGAAACGACGATCCGCTCCACCGCCCTGTGGGACGCGGTCTAGCCGATCAGACCTGGGCCGGGGCCTCGGCGGCCATCTGACGGCCGCGCTGGGCGAAGATGGCCCCGAAATCGATCGGGTCCATCAGGAAGGGCGGGACGAAGCCGCCGTCCGAGGTGGCCCGCGCGATGATCTCGCGCGCGAACGGGAACAGATAGCGCGGGCATTCGATCAGCAGCATGGGCTCCACGTCCTTTTCGGACACGCCCATCAGCTGGAACAGGCCGCCGTAGACCAGCTCGACCTGGAACATGGCCCCGGCGTCCGTGGAGGCCCGCACCGACAGCTTCAGGTCGACCTCGAACAGACCGTCCTTGCGGCCCATGGCGTTCATCTCGACGCCCAGGTCGATGGCGGGCTTGCCCTCCAGCCGCAGGCTTTCCGGGGCCTTGGGGTTTTCGAACGACAGGTCGCGCACATACTGGGCGAGGATGCGGAAACCCGG
This sequence comes from Brevundimonas vancanneytii, assembly GCA_945874855.1. Classification (GTDB taxonomy): domain Bacteria; phylum Pseudomonadota; class Alphaproteobacteria; order Caulobacterales; family Caulobacteraceae; genus Brevundimonas; species Brevundimonas vancanneytii_A. The sequence goes on along the minus strand of CAMCIP010000003.1, from coordinate 2,254 downwards.
TCCGGCGGGCTGACCCTGGATGGGCTCGGCGCCATTGGGGGCGGGCGTCGCGGTGTCGATCGGGGCGTCGGTCATGGGCGGTGCGGATCCAGCGGAAGTGGCGATGGCCGCCACGCGGGCGGCCCTCGGCAAGAAGGCGCGGCGACTAGCATGGGGGGCCCCCGGTCGCAACGCCGCACCCCCTCATGGCATTGGCCTATGGGCGTTCGGCTTGCCGCGCCCCATATGAGGCCCTAATCCTCTCCGGCGCTCCCGCGCCCCAGCCAGGGATGACCCGTGCCCGTCCAGTTCCAGATCGTGCTCTTTGCGGTGATCGCCGCCTTCGTCCTGTTCCAGCTTTACAATGTGCTGGGCAAGAAGGTCGGCCGTCAGCCGGAGGACGACGTGCGCGCCCAGCCGAAGTCCGTCCTCGCCGCGCCCGATGCCGCCCAGAAGGTCCCGGCCGTCGACCCCCATACCCTGTCCGCCATACAGGGGCTCAAGGCCCGCGATCCCGCCTTCGACCCTGTCCGCTTCCTCGACGGCGCCCGGCAGGCCCATGAGACGATCGTGCGCGGCTATGCCTCCGGTGACCGCGAGGCGCTGAAGCCGCTGCTGGCCCCGGCGGTGATGGAGTCGTTCGAGGCCGGCATCGCCGCGCGCGAGGCCCGGGGCGAAACCGCCGTGGCTGACTTCGTGCATCCCCCGCGCGCCGATCTGGAGGTGGCCACGGTCGAGGGCGACAAGGCTCTGGCCCGGGTCCGCTTCCTGGCGGAACTGCGTCAGACCCTGACGGCACCGGACCGGGAGGATGTCGTGGAGGACCGCCGCACCGCCGAGGTCTGGACCTTCCAGCGCCCGCTCGGTGCCAATGATCCCAACTGGGTGCTGGCGCGCGTGGAGCCCGCCTCCGCGTGAGGTCGGCTGCGGCCCTCGCCCTGTGTCTGGGCCTGCTGGCCACCGCCTGCGCCTCGTCCGGCGCGGCTCCCGGCAGTCCGCCGACGCCGGACGCGCCGGCGCCTGAACCCCGCCCCGCGCCCCCTGTCTCCCCTTCCGCCCCCGCCGCCGGCGTCGCCCTGGGTGGACTGCCCGGTTGGGCGCAGGAGGATCACGCTGCGGCGCTCGGGGCCTATGCTGCGGGCTGTCGACCGGTGACGGATGTGTGCGCCGAGGCCCGTGCCCTGATCGCGGCGGGGGCGGACGGACCCCGCGCTCGGGACTTTCTGGAAAGCCGGTTCGTGGCGGTGGAGGCGGTCACGGTCGACGGCGGACCGGGCCGGCTGACGGCCTATTTCGCCCCGGAGTATGCCGGACGCCGCCTGCCGGACGCGGAGTTCTCGGCCCCCGTCCTGCCGGCGCCGCAGGGCTGGCGACGCGGCGACGTCGGACCGGCCCGGGCCGACATTGAGTCCCTGCCGGCGCCGCAGGCCCTGGCCTGGATGCGGGCCGAGGACCTGTTCTTCATGCAGATTCAGGGGTCGGGCTATCTGACCTTCGAGGACGGCACGCGCGCCCGCGCCGCCTATGCCGCCGACAACGGCCGGACCTTCGTCGGCATTGCCGGCCCCATGGCCGAGCGGGGCCTGCTGCCCCGCGACGGCACCTCGGGCGAGGCCATCCGCGCCTGGCTGGCGGCCCGGCGGGGCCCCGAGGCGGCCGGGGTCATGGCCCTGAACCCCCGCTACATCTATTTCCGGCTCGACGCCGATGACGGCGGTCATCCGGCCGGTGCCGCGGGCGTGCCCCTGACCCCGCGCCGGTCGATCGCCGTGGATCCCGCCCACTGGACCTATGGCGAGGCGGTGTGGATCGAGGCTGACGCCGGCAATCTGGTCGGCGCCCGCTCCGGCTATTCAGGACTGGTCATGGCGCTGGACACCGGCTCGGCCATCCGCGGGCCCGTCCGTGCCGACTTCTACATGGGCCGCGGCGCGGCGGCGGGCGACGAGGCGGGGACGGTGCGGCACCCCCTCAGGATGTGGCGGCTGGTGGCGCGCCCGTAAGGCATCACCGAGACCAGGAAGCGGGCAGGGTCACCGCCGCTTCAGTCCTCCCAGCACCCCGCGCAGCAGCTCTCGGGTCAGCGTGGACCCGGCGGTGCGCAGGACGGACTTGGTCAGGGCCTCGACCGGGGTCTCCCGGGTCGAGCGGCGGGCGGGGGCGCGGGTCCGGTCGGCCTCGCGGTCCAGCCGGGCCTGCTTCTTCTCGCGCGCGAGGGCGGCCTTCTCCGCCGCCTTCGCGGCCGCCGCGTCGGCCCTCGCGCGGGCCTCGGCCA
>CAMCIP010000002.1 GCA_945874855.1 Brevundimonas vancanneytii | reverse complement strand
ATCATCTGCGGCGGCACCTCGGCGGGCATCGAGCCGATCCCGGCCAACATCTATACCCACAAGACCCTGTCGGGCTCCTTCGCCGTGCGGAACCCGCATCTGGAGGCCCTGCTCGAGGCCAAGGGCCAGAACACTGACGCCGTCTGGTCCTCGATCCTGGAGCACGAGGGCTCGGTCCAGCATCTGGACTGCCTCTCGGACGACGAGAAGGGCGTCTACAAGACCGCCTTCGAACTGGATCAACGCTGGATCGTGGAGCTGTCGGCCGACCGTGCGCCCGAGATCTGCCAGGCCCAGTCGATCAACCTGTTCATCCCCGGCGACGTGAACAAGTGGGACCTGCACATGCTGCACTGGTCGGCCTGGGAACGGGGGATCAAGTCCCTGTATTATCTCCGTTCCAAGTCGGTTCAGCGGGCCGCCTTCGCCGGCGCGGAGGAAAAGGCCGAGGTCGAGGTCGACCCCAACCAGCCCGACCTGTTCGCCGCCGCCCGGACCGACTACGATGAGTGCCTGGCCTGCCAGTGAGCCACGGGCGCGGACCGGGAACCCGGGGGCACACCCGGCCGTTCCCGGTCCGGGCTTCCGATCCCCAAATCGCCAGTTGGCAGGACGGGGCGGTTTGAGGCACACTGTCGCGGCCTGACCGGGTTCGCAGATTGACGGTGAGGGGACCGTTGATGGGTTGGATCAAGACCATGTCCTGGACCGCCCCGGCACTGCCGGCCGCGGCCGTCGTGGCCCTGGCGTCCGTCTGTTCGGCCCAGACCGCCGCCGTCAGCCTCCAGGGGCCGCAGGCCTGGCCGTCGGACCCCGAACCCTCCGACGTGACCGCCCGCCTCAATGCCCTTCCCGGCGTCGCCACCGGTCCTGACGCAGCATTCAGCGCCCCGGCCCCGGCGCCCTATGTTCGCGCCGATCAGGCCCCGCAGACCTGGCGGCCGGACGCGGGACCGTCCGACGTCACCGCCCGGCTCAACACCTTGCCGGGCCTGGCCTCGACGACCGAAGTCGCCTTCGGCCCCCCCGCGGCGGCGCCCCTCGTCCGGGCCGATGCGGCCGGTTCGCCCTGGGTGGCCGTTCAGCAGGACGTCTGGCGCGAGGGTGAGGGCCACACCGACCGCTACCGCCTGACCCGCTCCGGCCGCCTGCGCAGCCTCGACGGGGCCCCCTTCCCGCCCGGGGCAGGCGCGGCCCTGGCCCTGGACGACCAGGCCTATGACCTGACCTATTCGCGGGGCTGGCCCACCGCCATCGCCCGCACCGCCTCCGGCCTGGAGGTGTCCCTCACCCCTCACGCGGGGATCGGCATCGGCTCGAGCGGAGGTTCGGCCGAGGCCGGGGCCACCCTGCGGATCGGCAGCGGCCTGGAACGGCTGCTCCCCGAGGGCCAGGACGCCTTCGGCGACCGGCCGCGCTGGTATCTCTATGCCGCCGGGTCCGGTCGCGCCGTGGGCTATAATTTCGCCCGCAACCGCGATGGCAACTTTGCCCGTTCGGGCTACAGTCATGACTCCGGAGCCTTCATCGGCGACGCCTCCATCGGCCTGGCCATGCGCCGCGGGGCGCTGCAGGGATCGATCGGCCTGGTCTATCGCGAGGTCGAGGTGAAGGGCCTTCGCGTCGGCGAAGGCATCGACGACGACGTGGATGAGGGCATGTTCGCCTTCCAGCTGTCGATCAAGCCGGAGTAGGGACCGGGCCTCTCCGTCACCAGGCCACCACGCCCTCGCGCCGGTCGTCGGCGCCCCCGTCCCAGCCCCAGACCCCGGTCCGGTCACGCCGCCACATCCCGCCGTGCAGGCCGGAGTTCTCGCTTGTGTTGGGCCGGATCGTGATCCCGCGCTCGCCCAGGGCCGCGCGCAGGCCGGGCGAGAACCGCTCGGCGTCCGCGCCGAAACCGTCGCCCCGCGCGACCAGATTGGGCAGGTCGAAGGCGCTCTGCATCGGCAGGCCCCAGTCCAGCACCGCCACCAGCGCCTTGACGTTATAGGCCAGGATCGACGTCCCGCCCGGCGAGCCCAGGGCCGCCACGAACCGCCCCTCGCGGTCCAGCACGATGACGGGCGACATCGACGACCGCGGGCGCTTGCCGCCCGCCGCCGCATTGGCCGCCGGCGCCCCGTCCGGCCGCGTCGGGGTGAAGGAGAAGTCGGTCAGCTGGTTGTTCAGGAAGAAGCCCGCCGCCATCCGGCCCGAGCCGAACACGCTCTCGACCGTGGTGGTCATGCTGACCACGTCGCCGGCGGCATCGACGACCACGAAATGGGAGGTGCCCGAGGGCTCCTGCGTCGCGTCCCCGCCGCGAATGACGCCGCCGGGCGGGCGCCCCGCCTCGGCGGCGCCGGTCAACCCCAGCGCCAGGGTGGCTCGCGCCGCCATATAGTCGGGGTCCAGCATCCCCTGCACCGGCACGCCGGTGAAGGCCGGGTCGCCGACATAACGGTCCCGGTCCGCATACATGACCCGCTGCAGCTGGGCCAAGGCCACCCAGGCGTCGACACTGTCCGCTCCCTCCAGAATGGCGGGCACGGTCTCGGCCATGCCGAGGAACTGCAGCACGGCCACGCCGGACGAGGGCGGAGGCGGCACACAGACGACATAGACCCGATAGGGCCGACACAGGGCCCCCCGCTCGATCGGACGATAGGCCGCCAGATCCGCCGCCGTCAGCGCCCCCGGCCGCGGCTCGGCGGAGGTGGCGGCCAGGATCTCGGTCGCGATCCGGCCGGTATAGAGCGCGCCCGGCCCGCCGCGCGCCAGCTCCGCCACCGTCTGCGCATAGGCGGGGTTGGTCAGCCGGTCGCCGGTCTCCACCCGCTCGCCGTCGGGCCCGGTGAACCAGGCGTCAGCCCAGGGCGTGCGCGCCTGTCCCGACCGCGCTGCGATGAAGCCGCCCAGCCGCGGCGAGACGATGAAGCCCTCGCGCGCCAGCCGCTCCGCATCGCCGAACAGCCCGCTCCAGGCCAGCCGCCCGTGCTTCTCATGGGCCATGCCCAGCATGGCCACGGCCCCGGGCACGCCGGTCGACCGGCCCGACAGCACGGCGTCACGATACCCCAGCGGCCGCCCGTCCTCGAAGAACAGCTCCGGACCCGCCGCGGCCGGGGCGGTCTCCCGCCCGTCGAAACTGGTGATCTCGCCCGTCCCGGCGTCGAAATGCATCAGGAAGGCGCCGCCGCCCAGGCCCGACGATTGCGGCTCGACCAGACCCAGCACCGCCTGCACCGCCACCGCCGCGTCCACCGCAGAGCCGCCCTCGCGCAGGACCTTCATCCCCGCCTCGACGGCCAGCGGATTGGCGGCCGAAACGAACGGCCCCCGCGCCGGTGGCGGGACCTCGACGGCCGGGGCGGGGGCCGGGGCCCGGGCCGCCCCGCAGGCGGTCAGGATCAGGGCCGCGGTCGAGACCAGGGCGATCAGGGAGCGGCGGGGCAGCGTTCTCATCTTCCCAGACCTAGAGCATGATCGTTTCCGACGGAACCGCCGCGCGCTTCCGACAGGCGCGGGGATCAGCCCCCGCTCGATCCGGACGATGCCGACGGTTGCGCCAGCCCCGCCGGTCATGGCTCTATGCGGCCACACCCTTCCGGAGCCCCCACATGCTGCGTCCGATCGCCCTGTCCCTGCTGCTGCTGACCGCCGCGCCGACGGTCGTCCTGGCCCAGGAGGCGGCCACCGCCGCCGCGCCGGCGCCGGTGCCGGACCCCGCCGATGTCGAGAGCCTCGACGGCATCCTGGCCGCCCTCTACGACGTCATCTCCGGCCCGGCCGGCCCGCGCGATTGGGACCGGTTCCGCGGCCTCTTCCTGCCCGGCGCCATCATGGGCGGATCCGGCCCGGCCCGCGACGGCCTCTCGCGCCTGCGGGTCGGCGACGTCGAGGCCTATGTGCGCAACTCCGGCGCCTATTTCATGGAGAACCCCTTCTTCGAGCGCGAGGTCGGCCGCCGGGCCCAGACCTGGGGACCCCTGACCCAGGTCCTGACCGCCTATGAGACCGCTGCGACCGATGGCGGGCCGGTGACCCAGCGCGGGGTCAATTCGGTGACCCTGTTCAACGACGGCCGCCGCTGGTGGATCACCTCGGTGACCTGGGCCGGCGAGGGCCCCGACCGCCCCATGCCGACCGACTGGGCCGCCGACTGACCGCGCGAGGGGGCGGTCGACGGACCCGCTTGCGCCCGCCGCCCCAAGCGGCTAGATGACCGCCCTCGCCGTAAAGGCCTGTGCGCGCCCGTAGCTCAGCTGGATAGAGCATCAGACTACGAATCTGAGGGTCGGACGTTCGAATCGTTCCGGGCGCGCCATTCCTCCCCGCATCAGTCGGCGACCGGCATGGTCCCCGAGGTGATGGCGATGCGGCCGATCAGGCCCTTGACGATCAGGTCCAGAGCCGCGCCCTCGCGATAGTCGGCGGCGGCGACGAAATTGACCCGGTCCTCGCTGATCAGGGAGTAGATTTTCTCCTGGTCCCGATCGCTGTTGCGCGGATCATAGACGGCGATCGAATAGCCGCCCTTGGTGTGCATCATCTTCATCGTGGGCACGTCGGTGTCGCCGTCGCCGAGGAAGATCATCCGGTCGAACGGCACCGGCCGGGCGTCGTCCGGCATGAAGCGGTTGATCCGCTCGTGCTCATAGTGGTTCAGCACGCCCTTGTTGATGCGGAACAGATACTGGGTCTTGGTGGTGTAGTTCACCCCCACCGCCGGCCAGATGGCCACGCCGTCGGCGTCATAGACGAAATGGCTGGCGAAGACGTGGCGGAAGGCGTCGCGGATCGGACAGCCCTCGATCATCTCCTCCAGACCGGCGGAGACGATATAGTGCTCGATCTCCAGCCCGTACTGGGCCCCGAAAGCGTTGATCCGGTCGAACCAGCCCGGGCCGGTCAGGTCGGTCTTCAGCCCGTCGAACAGCTTCACGTCATGACCATGCCCGCGCAGCGCGGCCCGGGTGATCGGGGCGCCGTTCTCGCGCGCCCGCGCCAGCATCAGCTGCATATACATCAGGATGTTGTCGCCGTCGGCCGCGCGCGTCAGCCGGTCTGCCTCGGCCCAGAACTCGCCCGCGTCCATGCCGACGGAGGGGATGAAGGTCACCTCCTGCATATTCCCCCGCGCCAGGGTGCCGTCGAAGTCATAGATCAGGGCGGTCTTGAGGGAGGTCATGAGATCCGGAGACAGGGCTTGGGGCGCGAGGCCTGGGGCTAGGGGCTAGGGGCTTGGGGGTTAGGGGCCAGGGAGGGAAAAATGGAGGGGCATCAAGACCTGCTCCCCTGGCAAATGGGCCATGGGCTGGGCCGAAACTTGCACAGAGCAACACGATCCTTTTCGAACCACCAGAAGCTCTGACTCCCCTGGCCCCTAAGCCCTGAGCCCCAGGCCTGCCGCCTCCCGCGGCAGATGCAGGATGAAGGTCGTGCCGTTGCCGGGCTCGCTCTCGACCTCGGCCCAGCCGTCATGCAGCTCGACCAGGGCCTTGACCAGGGCCAGGCCGACGCCCGGACCGCCCCGCTCGCGCCGCACGAAGCGGTCGAAGACGTGGGCCTGCAGGTGATAGGGAATGCCGCGCCCGGTGTCGGACACGCGGATGCGGGCCTCGGTCGGGCCGGTCTCGACCTCCAGCGTCACCCGCCCGCCGTCGGTCACGGCGCGGGCGGCGGTGTCCAGCAGATGGTCCACGGCCTGGGACAGGCGGCGCGCGTCGGCCCACAGGGTTCCCGCCGCCGCGTCGACCCGCACCTCCAGCGCCGCGCCCCGGCCCTCGACCCGCGCCCGCACCCGTTCGGCGGCGTCGCGCAGCAGGGGGGCCAGGGGCACCTCGGCCCGCGACAGCTCCATCTCCCCGGCGTCGATCTGGGCCATGTCCAGCACATCGTCGATCGAGCGGGCCAGCTGCCGGGCCGCCACCCGGATGGCCCCCGCGTGCTGGCGGCTGCGCTCGGGCAGGTCGCCGGCCGCCTCCAGAAGTTCGGAATAGCCCACGATGGTGGTCAGGGGCGTGCGCAGCTCATAGGAGACATTGCCGACGAACTCGCGCTTCAGCGCCTGACCGGCCTCCAACGCCGCCTCCCGCTCCTGCAGGGCCCGCTCGAGGCCGCGCCGGGCGGTGATGTCGGAAAAGGCCACAAGCGTCGCCCCGTCCGGCAGCGGCCGCGTCTGCCAGGCGGCGATGCGCCCGTCCGCCGTCGCCCCCTCGCCCGACACGGCCACGCGGCTCTCGGGGTCGGGGTCGGCAATGCGCGCCTTCAGCCCCGGCCACAGACCGGCGTCGGGCAGGACGCCGCGGCACAGCTCGGCCACGGCGTCGAAATCCCCGGCCGCGGCCAGGCGCTCGGCGGTCAGGCCCCAGAAGGTCTCGAACGCCTCATTGTGCAGCCGCATGCGCCCGTCGGAGCCGAACACAGCCACGGCGTCGTTCAGCTTGTCCAGGGTCGCCGTCTGGACCTGGATCTGGGCATTGAACCGGCTGCGCAGCTGCAGTTCGTCGGTGATGTCGGTGAACAGGAGCAGCAGCCCGCCCAGCGGGTGGGGCTGGCGCACGACCCGCAGGGTGCGCCCGTCGGGCAGGGACCAGCTGTCGTCGGGGCTGGCTTCGGCCGCGCCGTAGAAGTCGAGCTCGCGGCCCTTCCAGGCCGCATAGTCGATCACCTCGGGCAGCAGCCGGCGCTGGCGCAGCCGGTCCAGCAGTTCGGCGTGGCTGGGCCGCTCATCCAGCCAGGCGGCGTCCAGGGCGAACAGCTGCTGGAAGGCGACGTTGTGGAAGGCCAGCCGCCGTGAGGGGCCGAAGATGGCCACCGCGTCGGCCAGGTGGTTCAGCGTCTCGTCATGGGCCTCGACGTGGCGGCGCAGGGTATCGCGCGTCTCCTCGGCCTCTGTGGCGTCGAGGGCGTAGACAGTGGCCGCCCCGCCCGGCGTCGGCTCGGCCACGATGCGCCAGGCCCGGCGACGGCCGTCGGCGGCGGTCCAGCGGAAGCCTTCCTGACGCGTGCCCAGCCGCGCCGCCTCGGCCGCCAGGGCGTCGGCCCCGCGATCGAAACTGAGGTCGCGCGCCGTGGCGTCGGCCAGGTCCACGGCCTTGACCACCTCCAGCCAGGCCCGGTTGGCCCAGACCAGACGCCCGGCGCCGTCCATCGCCCAGGTCGGCACGGGCGAGGCTTCAGCCACAAAGCCGGCCGCCGCCTCGACCGGACGCCCGGCGGAGGCCTCGGCCAGCGACAGCCAGGCCTCTCCCGCCTCGGCGCGCCCCAGAACCTGCCAGGACCGGCCGGCGATCTCCACCCGCGCGTCGAACGGTCGGCCCCCGGCCTCCAGCTCCGCGAGCGGGCCGGCCAGTTCGACCCGCAACCGGGTCAGCAGACCCTCTGCGTCCAGAGCGCCGTCGGCTCCGGCCAGATCGGACAGACTGGCGGCCGAGCCGAACACCTCCACCGGCACATCGCCACCGAGGGGGCCCAGCCGCACCTCGGCGCCGGTGAGCAGGGCGGCCTCGCGCACCCGGCGCAGGCGGCGGTCCTCGTCGGCGCGGGCCTCGGTGGCGGTCAGGGCGGCGCGGGTCCGCGCCGCGAAGCGCCAGGACCAGGCGCCCACGGCCAGCGCCAGTCCCGCCGCGCCCGCGGCCGCCGCAAAGGCCATGTCGGCGTCGGCCATGTCCGCGATCAGCTCCCGCTCCCTGATTCGCCGACCATAGCGCAGGGGGAGGGCCTAGGCAGTAGGCAGTAGGCAGTAGGCGGTAGCAGGATCGTACGGACGCGCCCGGCGGCCTGCCCGAACATCGACCCCGTCTTTCCCTCGCCTCGAGCTCGTGCCTACTGCCTACTGCCTACTGCCTACTGCCTACTGCCCAACGCCTCCCGCCTCCTCCCGCCTGAACCCTGGTGACATGACCCTGCCCTGGACCGACCGCGCTGCGCCCTCGCTGGACGACCTCGCCGCCCTGGCGCGCGCCGCCTTCGACGCCCTGCCCGAACCCTTCCGGGGCCTGGCCGGTGATGTGGTGATCCGGATCGACGACTTCGCCGACGACGAGACGCTGGCGGCGCTCGGGATGGAGGATCCGTTCGAACTGACGGGCCTGTATCACGGGGTCGATCTGGGCCGCCGTGACGAGATGGGGCCGGCGGCCGAGCCCGCCCGCATCTTCCTCTACCGGCGGCCGATCCTCGATGAATGGACCGAGCGGGGCGACGTCGCCCTGGGCGATCTGGTGGCCCATGTCCTGATCCACGAGATCGGCCACCATTTCGGCCTGACTGACGACGACATCGACGCCATCGAGGCCGCCGATTGAGGGTGGGCGTTCGCGAAGCGCGAGTGGACGGGCGCGGTCATTGGCGAAATCCGGGCGGCTGACGGCGCATCGGCGCTGGCGGCGCCGACGGCCAGGGCCCAGGGATCGGGGCGTCGACGGCCGCCGCCCCGGCAGCCGCCATCCCCTTCGGAGACATGCCATGAAGACCCTGCTGATCGCCGCCGCCGCGACCCTCGCCCTCGCCGCTCCCGCCCTGGCCCAGGACCCGCAGACCGGCTCCGTCACCTTCGAGTTCGCCACGGGCAAGGCCGAGGGCACGGTGATGGTCGCCCTGTTCGACCGGGCCGAGGCCTGGGACGGACGGGGCGCCGCGGTGGCCAACCAGGCCGTTCCGGCCGGGGCCGGGGTCACCACCGTGACCTTCACGGGCCTGGCCCCTGGCGATTACGCCATGCGCGCCATGCATGACGTGAACGACGACGGCGAGCTGAACACCAACCCCTTCGGCATGCCGACCGAGCCCTATGCCTTCTCCAACGGCGCCATCGGCAACATGGGCCCGGCGTCCTGGGCCCAGGCCAGGTTCAGCCTCGACGGCGCCGTCGTCCAGGCCATCGAACTGCGCTGAAGCCTCGTGTCCGACCTGATGCCCGCGACGCGGTCGCGGGCTGCATGAGGCCGGTCTCCCTGGGCCTGACGCCCCCGACGCGGTCGCGGGCTGCTTGAGGCCGGTCGTTCCCCATCCCTCCCGGAGCCCCTTCCATGACCCCCTCCCGCCGCGCCTTCCTGTCCGGGGCCGCCGCCCTGTCGGCGGCGGTGGCCACGCCCGAGATCGTCCGGGCCGCCGCCCTCGGCCAGGTCGCCCACGACTGGCGCCTGGCCACCCGCGACCTGGAGGCCGACGTGGCCCGCCACGCCATGACGCGCATCCACGGCCGGGCCCCCGCCGCGCTGGAAGGGGTCCTGTTCCGCAACGGCCCGGCCAAGTTCCGCCGTCCGGGCGGCAGCGCCACCCACTGGTTTGACGGCGACGGCCTGATGCGGGCCTTCCGCGTCTCGGACGGCCGGGCGACGCTGGAGGCCCGCTTCGCCGACACCCCCAGGCGCCGCTGGGAGAGCGAGATCGACGCCGTGGTCACGCCCGGCTTCGGCACCCCCGGGGACGCCCGCGCCCGGCTCGGCTCCAACGACGACGCCAATGCGGCCAACACCTCGGTCATGGTCGTGGGCGACGACATCTGGGCCCTGTGGGAGGGCGGCTCGCCGCTGTCGATGTCCGGCGCGGACCTGTCCACCCGCGGCTTCGTCACCCTGCGGCCGGATCTGAAGGGCATGCCCTTCCAGGCCCACCCGCGCACCGCACCGGACGGCACGGTCTGGTGTGTGGGCTCGGCCGGCGACCGTGTCGTGGTCTGGGCGCTCAAGCCCGACGGCACGCTGATCGACGCCCGGGTGATGGCCCTCCCGCGCGCCAGCTACATGCACGACTTCACTGCCACCGCGCGGCATCTGATCTTCGTGCTGCAGCCCTGGGTCTTCGCCGAACAACGCCTGCCGGTGACCGCCGGCCTGGCGTGGCGACCGGACCTGGGCACCCTGGTCGTCGTCGCCGACAAGGACGACCTGACCCGGGCCCGCACCTTCGAACTGCCGGCCTTCAGCCACTTTCATCTGGGCGACGCCTGGGAGGAGGCCGACGGCACGATCCGCTTCGACGTCCCTGCCGGCGACGACGTGGACTTCGCCATCGACGGCGCCCGCGCCCTGGTCCAGGGCGGCGATGTGCGGGGCGAGCCCAATCGTCTGGCCCTGGTCACCCTGCGCCCCGACGGCTCGGCCGCGCTGGACCGGACCGCGATCACGGCCGAGTTCGTCAAGGCCGACCCGCGCCGCTCCGGGCTCCGCCGCCGCCTCACGGTCCATGTGGCGGGTGAGCGCAAGGACCGCCCCCTGCCCAGGGGCCTGGCGGTCCATGACTGGGACAGCGGCCGTTCGGATGCCTTCGACTTCGGCGACGGCCAGGTGGTGGAGGAGGCCCTGTTCGTGCCCAGGCCGGGGCGCACGGCCGAGCACGAGGCCTGGGTCGTGGTGCCGTCGATCAATCTGGTGGCCGGCCGCACCGAGCTGCACATCTTCGACGCCGCCCGCGTCTCCGACGGGCCCTTGGTCAGCTGGCGCGGCGACGCCGTCCTGCCGGCGGGCTTCCACGGGGCGTGGAGGGCTTAGGCCCTAGGCCCTAAGCCCTCCCCCTCACCACCACCCCGCGGCCCGCAGGGCCCGGGCGTGGCGGCGGCTGACAGGCACCGTCAGGCCGCCATCCAGGGTCAGGGTGGCCCGGCCGTCGCCGCGGTCGACGTCCCGGACCGCGTCGCGCGACACCCACCAGCTGCGATGGGTCTGGGCCCCTTCCAGCCCGTCCAGCTCGGCCACGGCGTCGGCCAGCCGCATCAGGATCAGGTCGGCGCCGCGGTCGGTGTGCAGGCGCAGATAGTGGTCCTCGGACTGGACCGCGATCAGCCGGGCGCCGCGCAGACGCGGCGGCAGCCGGTCGAGGAAGCGGGCGGTCGTCGGAACGTCGGCGCGGACCACGGCATGGGTCTGGACCGTGCGCCCCCGTCCCAGAAAGACATTGACGGCGCTGACCGCCGACGTGACCGTGACCACTGGCAGGATCAGTTCCGGCAGGACATCGAGATCATAGATCCGCCCCTCGAAGGTCAGGCCGGTTGCGAGCCAGACGAAGGCGACCATGGGCCCCGAAATGACGGCCGTCTGCACCGCCACCGTCAGCCAGGGCCGCTCGTACAGGTCGACCACGCGGTCCACCATCATGCCCGCCGCATGACCCCAAAGCCCGCCGGCGACCATGACGAATATCCAGTAGCTGCCGCGTAGCCACAGGGGCGACTCGCCGGTTCCGAAGGCCCCGGTCAGGGTCAGGACCACGCCGCCGAGCGCCGCCACGCCGATGCCCCGCCAGAAATCCTGCGGCGGCAGCGGCGGGGGCGATTGCGGGGCAGGATCGGCGGTCTGGCTCATGCGGTCCGGGCGCGGCGTGCGACGCCCCTGTTGACCACAGAAGCCGCCGCCTGCGAACCCGTCAGACCCGGATGTCGAGCAGGGCCCCCGGCCGCGGTCCGCGGGCGACCGACGCGTCTTCGGTCGGAGCCGTCCGCTGGGTCTGCGGCGCGGCGGCGACGGGCGCGATCGGCGCCACGGGTGCACTGGCCCCGAGCGCGGCCCGGAAGAAGGCCGTCTGGGCCGCGCGCGCGCCGTCCGAGGCAGGGTTCCCGGCGGGCGTCGTCGTGGGCCGGGCGAAGATCTGGGCGGAGGCGGGGCCGATCGTGGTCATGACCGCAAGGTTAACGACCAACCCTCCAGAAAGGGTTAACGCCGGGCCTGGGGAGCAGGCGCCGTCATGGCCCGGACCAGACGGTCGACGTCGGCCGGGTCGGTCAGGGCGCCGGCGTGCTTGGCCACCACCGTGCCCGTGGCATTGACCGCAAAGGTCTCCGGCGCACCGGTGATGCCCAGGTCCAGCCCGGCGTCGCCCTCGGCGTCGACCAGCACCAGCGCAAAGGGATCGCCCAGCTCGGTCAGGAAGGCGCGGGTGTCCTCCGGCCGGTCCTTGTAGGCCACGCCGACGATGGCGACGCTGTCCGCCCGGGCCTGCATCAGCAGGGGGTGCTCGGCCCGGCAGGGGGCGCACCAGCTGGCGAAGACATTGATCAGCATGGGCCGGCCGCGACCCGCCGTCTTTAGGTCCAGCATGGCCGGGGCGCCGTCGGCCGTCAGCAGGGGCAGGACGGTCTCGGGGACGGGCTGACCGACCATGGCGTCGGGCTTGACGTCCGGATCGCGCTTCAGCGACCAGCCGATGAACAGCACCGCCAGGGCCACCAGCACGACGAGGGGCAGAAGGGCCAGCCAGCGGCTCATTCGCCGTCCTCCAGTTCGCGCAGGCGCGCCCGCACGCGCCGCGCCGCCATCAGGGCGCGGCCCGCCACCACGGCCAGGCACAGGGCGCTGACGCCCCAGGCGGCGGCGACGTATTCGACATAGGTTCCGGGCGCGTCCATCAGGCCTCCGCCGCGCGTCGCGCCGCCAGGGTCCGCACCCGGCGGCCCAGGATCTCGGTGCGGATGCCCGTCAGCCAGACGGCCAGGAACAGGGCCGCATAGCCCGCCATCATGGTCAGCAGGGGCGCCAGATAGGCCGCGGTCATGGCCGGCCCGTCGGCGCGCAGCAGGCTGGCGGGCTGGTGCAGCGTATTCCACCAGTCGACGGAGAATTTCACGATCGGCAGATTGATCAGGCCGACCACCCCCAGAACGGCGGCGGCGCGGGCCGCCCGGGCCTCGTCCTCGATCGCCGACCTCAGCGCCATATAGGCCAGATAGAACAGGAACAGGACCAGCACCGACGTCAGCCGCGCGTCGCCCCAGGTCCACCACACGCCCCACATCGGCTTGCCCCAGATGGCGCCGGTGACCAGGGCCAGAAAGGTGAAGGTCGCCCCGGGCACGGCCGCCGCCCGGGCGGCGGCATCGGCCAGGGGATGACGCCAGATCAGCGCGGCCAGCGAGGCCGAACCCAGCGCCCCATAGGCCATCAGGCCGAGCGTGGCGGCCGGGACATGGACGAACATCATCCGCACGCCGTCGCCCTGCTGATAGTCGGGCGGCGCCTGGAACGACAGCCAGGTCCCGACGGCCAGCAGAACCGCCGCGAGACCCCAGGCGGGCGCCGTCAGGGGGGCGGAAAAGCGCATGAAGCGCTCGGGATTGGCCAGACCGAACATCGGATCGCTTCCTAGCGGGCTCTTGCGGTTCACGCTACGGCGTCCCAGCCGCCGCGCCCACCGGTCGCGGCCCGGGCCGGACGAGGAAGGCGAGACCATGAGCGAGGATGTCGTGCGCGACGCCAACGGCAATGCCCTAGCCGACGGGGATTCTGTGACCCTGATCAAGGATCTCAAGGTCAAGGGCTCCGGCGGCGTGACGCTGAAGCGCGGCCTTCTGGTCAAGTCGATCCGCCTGACCGGCGACCCGGAGGAGATCGAGGCCCATGTCGACCGGGTGCGCGGGCTGGTCCTGCGCACCGAGTTCGTCAAGAAGGCCTGAGATCGGGCTCAGTCCTGGGCGCTGCGGATCGCCGCAGCCCCGGCGAAGGGCGACAGGGCCGCGGCCGCCAGGGCATAGGCGGCCAGAAGCGCAAGCGCCGGGCCAGGCGGCAGACCTTCCTGCGCCCGCGCCACCGCCCCCGCACCGAAGATCACCGGCGGGGCGAACAGCGGCAGGGCGATCACCGCGATCAGCAGGCCGCCGCGTCGTGAGCCCAACGACAGGGCGGCCGCCAGCCCTCCGACGGCCGCGAAGCCGAGCCCGGCGATCGCCGCGGCCAGGGCCGTCAGCGGCGCCAGGGCCGGGTCCAGCCCCAGCGACAGGGCCGCGACCGGCGCCGTCACCGCCAGCGGCAGGCCGACCGCCGTCCACTGCGCCGCCGTCTTGACCGCGAAGACCGCCTCCAGCGGGATCGGCCCCAGCGCCAGCAGGTCCAGGGCCCCGTCGTCGTGGTCGCGTTCGAACAGCCGCTCCAGCGACAGCAGGGAGGCCAGAGCCAGCACCGTCCAGGTCAGGCCGGCGGCCACCGGGCCCAGCCGGTCCGGGTCCGAGCCGATGGCCAGGGGCAGCACCGCCGTCACGGCCAGGGCGAAGCCGCAGGCCAGCAGCGGCCCGCCCCCGCCCGACCACAGAAGGGCCAGTTCGCGGCGATACAGATGCAGCAAGGCGCTCATGCCGGCTGCCCCACGGTCAGGGTGCGGGCCGGGATCGGCAGGGGATCGTGCACCGCCGACAGGATCAGGCCGCCCTGCGCCAGATGCTCGGCCATCACCTCGGCGGCCTGGGCCCGGCGGCGCGCGTCCAGCGGGGCCAGGGGCTCGTCCATCAGCCACAGGGGCCGGCGCGCCGCGACCAGGGCCGCCAGCGCCAGCCGCCGCCGCTGTCCGGCCGACAGCACCCGCACCTCCAGATCCAGCAGGGGCGTCAGGTCCAGCCGCCGGGCGGCCGCTGCGATCGCGGCCGGCTCGGCCCCGAACCAGCCGGCCTGGAATCCCAGTTCGGCCCGCGCCGTGCGGCCGCCGCGAAATCCCTCCTGATGCGCCAGCATCTGGACGCCCCGGCCGCGGGCGGCGGCCGCCTCCAGCGCGCCGCCGTCGGGCCCCTGAAAGGCGATCTCCCCCGCCGCGGGCCGCAGCAGGCCGGCGACCGCCCGCAGCAGCGAGGTCTTGCCCGCCCCGTTCGCCCCGGTCAGCTGGGCGGCCTCGCCGGCGGCGAGCGTGAAGGACAGGTCGCGGAACAGGGTCCGCTCGCCCCGCGCCACGGCCAGGTCCTGGACGGTCAGGGCCCCGATCATCTGAGAAGCGCTCGCAATTTCCGGGACACATTCAGGGACCGATGGACGACCGCGCGCCCGCGCTCTATGACCGGCCTCGCCGCAGCAGGCCCGAACCGCGCGCGGCGGGGACCTGTGCGCCCCGTCGAACGGCGCGAGAAGGCGCAACCGGATCGTCGGGCGGCAATGACCAGAGGAAGCCTCCACATGCCGTCAGTCGACAGCCTTTCCACCCGCCGGGACCTGACCGTCGGGCGCAAGAAATACGCCTATTACAGCCTTGCCGCCGCAGAGGAAGCCGGTCTGGCCGGGATTTCCCGCCTGCCCCGCTCCATGAAGGTGCTGCTGGAGAACCTGCTGCGCAATGAGGACGGCGTCTCGGTGGGCGCCGCCGACCTGCAGGCGGTCGCCGCCTGGATCGGCAACAAGGGCGCCGTCGAGCACGAGATCGCCTTCCGTCCCGCCCGCGTCCTGATGCAGGACTTCACCGGCGTGCCGGCCGTGGTCGACCTCGCCGCCATGCGCGACGCCATGACCGGCCTCGGCGCCGATCCGACGAAAATCAACCCGTTGACGCCGGTCGACCTGGTCATCGACCACTCCGTCATGGTCGACCATTTCGGCACGCCCGAAGCCTTCGGCCAGAACGTGGCGCGGGAGTACGAGCGCAATATCGAGCGCTACAAATTCCTGCGCTGGGGCTCGTCGGCCTTCAACAACTTCCGCGTCGTGCCCCCGGGCACCGGCATCTGCCACCAGGTCAACCTCGAGCATCTGGCCCAGACCGTCTGGACCGAGCCCGAAGGCAAGGCCACCGTCGCCTATCCCGACACCGTGGTGGGCACCGACAGCCACACCACCATGATCAACGGCCTGGCCGTTCTGGGCTGGGGCGTGGGCGGCATCGAGGCCGAGGCGGCCATGCTGGGCCAGCCCATCCCCATGCTGATCCCGGAAGTGATCGGCTTCCGCCTGACCGGCGCCCTGCCGGAAGGCGCGACCGCCACCGATCTGGTGCTGACCGTCACCCAGATGCTGCGCAAGCGCGGCGTGGTCGGCAAGTTCGTGGAATTCTTCGGACCGGGCGTGACCGCCCTGACCATCGAGGACCAGGCCACGATCGCCAATATGGCCCCGGAATACGGCGCCACCTGCGGCTTCTTCCCCGTGTCCCAGGCCACGATCGACTATCTCTCCGCCACCGGCCGCGACAAGGCCCGCGTCGCCCTGGTCGAGGCCTATGCCAAGGCCCAGGGGCTGTGGATCGACGAGGCGGCCGAGGATCCGGTCTTCACCGACGTCCTGGAGCTGGACCTGGCCGCCGTGATGCCGTCGCTGGCCGGGCCCAAGCGGCCGCAGGACCGGGTCGAGCTGAGCGCCGCCGCCCCCGCCTTCGAGACCGCCCTGGCCGAGACCTTCGGCCGCACCGCCGACGCCGCCCGCGTCACCGTGCCGGGCGAGACGCATGATCTGGGCGACGGCGACGTCGTCATCGCCGCCATCACCAGCTGCACCAACACCTCCAACCCTTCGGTCCTGATCGCCGCCGGCCTGGTGGCGCAGAAGGCCGTCAAGCTGGGCCTGAAGGTCAAGCCCTGGGTCAAGACCTCCCTGGCCCCCGGCTCGCAGGTGGTCACCGACTATCTGACCGCCTCGGGCCTGCAGAAGGACCTCGACGCCCTCGGCTTCAACCTGGTCGGCTATGGCTGCACCACCTGCATCGGCAACTCCGGCCCCCTGCCCGCGCCGATCTCCCAGGCCATCAACGACAACGGCCTGGTGGCCGTCTCCGTGCTGTCGGGCAACCGCAATTTCGAGGGCCGGGTGAACCCCGACGTCCAGGCCAACTATCTGGCCAGCCCGCCGCTGGTGGTGGCCTATGCCCTGGCCGGCTCCATGCGGATCGACATCGCGAAGGACCCGATCGGTCAGGACAAGAAGGGCAAGGACGTCTTCCTGAAGGACATCTGGCCGACCAACGCCGAGATCGCCGCCATCCAGAAGAAGTCCGTCACCCCGGCCATGTTCGCCAAACGCTACAAGGACGTCTTCCTGGGCGACGCCCACTGGCAGGCGATCAAGGTCGAGGGCGGCCAGACCTACGCCTGGGACGACGCCTCCACCTATGTGCAGAACCCGCCCTATTTCGAGGGCATGACCATGGAGCCGGCCCCGGTCCAGGACGTGGTCGAGGCCCGCATTCTCGGCGTCTTCGGCGACAGCATCACCACCGACCACATCAGCCCGGCCGGGTCGATCAAGACGGCCTCGCCGGCCGGCGAATATCTGATCGGCCACGGCGTCCAGCCGCTGGACTTCAACAGCTACGGCGCGCGCCGCGGCAACCATGAAGTCATGATGCGCGGCACCTTCGCCAACATCCGCATCCGCAACCGGATCACGCCCGAGATCGAGGGCGGGGTGACGAAGCATTTCCCCTCGGGCGAGGTCATGTCGATCTATGACGCGGCCATGCGCTACCAGGCCGAGGGCCGTCCGCTGGTCGTCTTCGCCGGCAAGGAATACGGCACCGGCTCGTCGCGCGACTGGGCGGCCAAGGGCACGCGCCTGCTGGGCGTGCGCGCGGTCATTGCCGAGAGCTATGAGCGCATCCACCGCTCCAACCTGATCGGCATGGGCGTGGTCCCGCTGCAGTTCAAACAGGAGGGCTGGACCCGTCTCGGCCTGACCGGCGAGGAGATCGTCACGATCCGCGGCCTGTCCGACGCCAATGTCGGCCGCCTGAAGCCGCGCCAGGACCTGTGGGTCGAACTGTTCCGCGCCTCGGACGGCAAGATGGCCCGCTTCCCGGTCCGCTGCCGCATCGACAACCAGACCGAGCTCGACTACCTGCGCGCCGGCGGCGTCATGCCCTATGTGCTGAGAAACCTCGCGGCCGGCTGAGCCACGCCGCCTGAGTGAACGGAGGGCCGGGGGCGCGATCCCCCGGCCCATCCCTTATGGCAGGGCGCGATAGCGGAACCGACGGAACCGCGCCTCGCCCGTCCCGGCCGAGTACAGGCCGGGCCTCAGCGACATGAAGCCGCCGCGCACATTGTGGTGGTAGCCGGACACTTCCATCTGGCGATCGAACCTGGCCCAGGTCTCGCCGTCCCCACTGTGGTGGAAGGAGACGATGTGCCGGTTGTTGGTCACCCGCAGCCACATCCGCCGGCCGTGCGGATTGGGCGGTCGTCCCCGCTCCAGACCGAACTGATGCGTCACGAACCGTCCGGCGTCGAAGCCGAGACCGCAATAGAGCTGGCTGTCGTAGAACAGCAGGACGCCCGCCACGCCGCCCGGATCGATCTCGATCTCGACCTCGAACTGATAGGCCTGTTCGCCCTGCACCACGAGCAGGGGCGAGGAGTCCTTCGGCGCCGTCCCCCTGGCCGCGAGCCGCAGGGTCCCGTCCCCGACGCGGATCCGGCTCGCCTCGTCCGGCCCGGCGTCGTGAAAGCTCCACTGCAGCCCGGGCCGGTCGCCGGTGAAATCGTCCGAAAGCGCCACGCCATGATCGCCGGTCGAGTCCGGATCAGGCTTCGGGATCGGCCGGGACAGGTCGCCGCCCAGGGCCTCGGGCCAGCCGTCGGCCCGCCAGCGCACCGGATCCAGCAGACACTGGCGGCCCAGGGTCCAGTAGCTGTTCTCATAGCCGTGATAGACCATCCACCAGCTGCCGCCGGGCCCCTCGACCAGGGTGGCATGACCGCGCGACCACCACTTCTCCTCGCGGCTTTCGGTCCGCACGAGGGGGTTGCCCGGATGATCCTCCCAGGGCCCATGGACCGACCGGGAGCGGGCCATGATGACCATATGGCCGGTCGGCGGCCCCGCCGTCCCGCCCACGGCGGTGATCATGTAGAACCAGCCGTCCTTGCGCAGGATCTTCGGCCCCTCGGGCGAGAAGCTCTCGACGTCCCAGTCTTCCGGATAGCGCCAGGGATCGTAGACATGCTCGACGCGCCCGACGGTCGACAGGCCGTCGTCCGCCAGCGCGACCCGGTCACCGCCCGACAGGAACAGATAGCGTTTGCCGTCTTCGCCCACGGCATGGCCCGGGTCGATGTGC
Source organism: Brevundimonas vancanneytii (assembly GCA_945874855.1). Classification (GTDB taxonomy): domain Bacteria; phylum Pseudomonadota; class Alphaproteobacteria; order Caulobacterales; family Caulobacteraceae; genus Brevundimonas; species Brevundimonas vancanneytii_A. The sequence goes on along the minus strand of CAMCIP010000002.1, from coordinate 14,157 downwards.
GCGGGCAGGTTCAGGTCGACCGGATCGCTCCACGGCCCCTCGATCCGGTCGGCCCAACTGACCCAGATGGTCCGCATCTCGGGCGTCCGGGCGGGAATATAGAGGTAGTAGCGCCCCTCGTGCCGGGTCAGTTCAGGGGCCCAGACCGAGCCGATGTTGCGGGTCAGCGCCGCGCTGACCGGGGTCCAGTTGATCAGGTCTTCCGAGCGCCAGATCACCAGACCGGGGATGGCCTCGAAGGAGGAGAAGGTCATGTACCAGACGTCCCCGTCCCTCAGGATCGTCGGGTCCGGCCGGTCGCCCGCGAGGAGCGGATTCAGGAACCGCCCGTCGCCGAGGTCGGGCTGGCGCTGACCCTCGACCCCGCGCGCGGGCGGTGTCTGGACGGCCGCGGCGGGCGCGCCGGGGGCGAGGCCCAGCGCGCCGGCGCCGAACAGGGTGAAGGCGGTTCTGCGGGTGGGGGTCACCCGCCCATGAAGGACGGTGCCGCCCGCGCCGTCAATCCAGACGCAGCTCCCGGTCACCGCCGACAGAAAGGGCAGAGGGGGAAACGCCGCCGTCGGGGCGGTCGGAGGCCGGGCTAGTAGCGCACCTCGCAGACCAGACGCTTGAAGTAGCGGTGTCCGGGCTGCGGGGCACCCGGCGGCGTGCCGCGCGCCGAAATGGTCGTGCCCAACCGCCAGCTCAGCGCGCGCGTCGTGCCGGCGACGGGGCCGGCGGCTGTGCGGCACTGGTCGTTCGCCTCCTGGGCGATGCGGTCCTCGGCGGTCCAGTCGAACAGGTCACCCGACCCGGTCAGCGACTCATACTCCGGTTCGAGCACGAAGATCTCGATGCGGGGGGCCGGCGCCTGCACGGCCGGCGCGGCCCGAACCTGGGCGACGGCCACCGACGGCAGGTACAGGGCAAACATCGTGGCGAGAGCGAGGGGCAAGGGCCGCATGGTCAACCTCCGACAATCGCACCAGACTAGCGCCCGCCGCGCCGTTCACAACGGCGTTCCGCGAAATGTGATGCGGCGCGCCGCGACGGCGGCTGCCAGGGCAGGGGCCCGGATCGACGCCCCGCTCAGCCCGGTGTGGCGTTGTGCGGTCCGGGTCGGCGGGGGTTGCGGGCGAAGGCGGCGTCGCACAGGGCGCGGCCGAAGGCCTCCGCCAGGATCATCTGCCGGTCGCCGAACACGCCGGCCAGGCGGCCGCCGGCGTCCACCTCGACCATCAGGGGATAGCGGCCGACGATCAGGTTGTCCCTCCGCGGATCGACCAGTTCGGCCACGGCGCGGATCTCGTGCGTGCCCTCGCCGGTGACGGCCACCTCGAGGCGGCCGGCGCGGCGGACGTCCTCGACATGCAGGCGCAGGTCCAGCCGATAGGTGCCATAGGCGCAGGCCTGCATCTCCTCGTCGACCTCCGTGACGAAGGTGTCAGCGAAGTCGTCCTCGACCTGCAACCAGTCGCTGGACATGGTGACCGTCCCGACCTGGGCGGTCTCGGCCAGGCCGGGCGGCAGGGCCAGCGGCGGACCGCCCTGGACGACGGGGGCGCAGGCGGCCGCGCCCGTCAGGACGGCGGCGAGGACGGCGGCGACGGCGGGACGGGTCATGGCAGGTCGGCTTCAAGGATTGACGAACCCCGCCGGATTGCCGCCCGCCCCGCGCGAAGACCAGTGTCTTTTTGGCAATGTCGACGGGGGCCGTCGCGCCCGATGAGGCCGTCAGTCCAGCTTCAAGGCCTCGGCCAGCAGGCGGGCCTCCGCTGCCCGGCTGGAACCGGCGCGCCAGGCGACCACGATCTCGCGCCGCGGCACGGGGGCGCGGCCTTCGGTTTCCAGCGCGCGCACCACCACGCCCGGGTCATCGGCAAGGCCGGCCTTGACCGCCATCTCGGGCAGGAAGCTGACCCCCAGACCGGACGAGACCATCTGCACCAGGGTGTGCAGGCTGCTGGCGGCGAAGACGTCGTCGCCCTTGGGCGCCTCGATGTCGAAGGCGGCCAGGGCCTGGTCGCGCAGGCAGTGGCCGTCCTCCAGCAGGATCAGGTCCTCGGACCGCATGGCCCCGGGGCGCAAGGGGCCCGGCTGATCCAGCCGGTGACCCACGGGGGCTGCGGCCAGGATGGCGTCGTCGCCGATGCGGGCGTGATCCAGCCCCGTCGCGGCATAGGGCAGGGCGATCACCGCCGCGTCCAGTTGCCCGGCCTTCAGCGCCGCCACCAGACGCGGCGTCAGGTCCTCGCGGATGAACAGCTTCAATCCCGGATAGGCCGCCTTCAACCCCGGCAGGCGCCGGGGCAGCAGGAAGGGCGCGACCGTCGGAATCACCCCCAGCCGCAACCGTCCGGTCAGCGGCCTGCCGGCGTTGCGCGCCGCCTCGACCAGATCCTCGGTGCGGGCCAGCACGTCCTCGGCGCGGCGCACCGCCTCGGCTCCGACCGCCGTCAGGGTCACGCGCCCGCGCGTGCGCTCCACGACCGGCGCGCCCAGGATCCGCTCCAGCTCCTGCACCCCTGACGACAGGGCCGGCTGGCTGACATGCGCGGCCTCGGCCGCCCGGCTGAACGAGGCGTGCTCGGCCAGAAGCTTCAGATACTGGAGCTGGCGCAGGGTCGGGAGCATGGTTCCTGACTAGGCACGATCTATGTCCAAGGCAAAGTCAATCGACTGACTTTATGTCGCAGGCATCGACCGAGACTTGTCCGACCATAGGCAAAATCTATCGATAATCCGCCGGCCAATGGTTGACTTTGTGCAGCGCACACGCAATTTCGCACTTGCACACGTCGCCCTCCCCGGCGGCGTCCCCTCATCATTGACCCGCACCCAAACGGAGAGCCCCATGCTCGGCGTCGGACAACATCTGCCGGAATTCAGGATCGTGGGCGTCAAGCCCGGCTTCAACGACCATGAGGAAAACGGCGTTTCGGCCTTCGAAACCCTGACCAACGCCTCCTTCGAGGGCCAGTGGAAGGTCATCTTCTTCTATCCCAAGGACTTCACCTTCGTCTGCCCGACCGAGATCGCCGAATTCGCCCGCCTGGGCCGCGAGTTCGCCGACCGCGACACCGTCGTCCTGGGCGGCTCGACCGACAATGAGTTCGTCAAACTGGCCTGGCGGCGCGACCACGCCGACCTCAACAAGCTGCCGATCTGGCAGTTCGCCGACAACGGCGGCAAGTTTGCCCGCGACCTGGGCATTCTGAACGAGGAAGAGGGCGTCGCCCTGCGCGCCACCTTCGTGGTCGATCCGCACAACGTCGTGCAGCACGTCTACGTCACCAACCTCAACGTCGGCCGCGCCCCCGCCGACACCCTGCGGGTCGTCGACGCCCTGCAGACCGACGAACTGTGCGCGTGCAACCGCCCGGTCGGCGGCGAGACGCTCGCCGCCTAGGGATCAGGTTTCAGGGTCCAGGGGCTGGGGAAACCGAGCCTCTGGACCCCGCTGCCTTGTCTCTCCCTGGAACCTGGCCCCCAAATCCTGATCCCTGGATTCCCATGTCCCTCGACGCCCTGCGCGACCTGATCCCGGCCTATGCCAGGGACATCTCCCTGAACCTGTCGTCTCTCGCCAATGAGACGACCCTGACCGACCAGCAGAAGTGGGGCTGCTTCCTGGCCTGCGCCCACACCCTCGGCGTCGCGCCCCTGGTGCGCCACATCGAGGCCCAGGCCGCGACCGTCCTGACCCCCGAAGCGCAAGGGGCCGCCCGGTCGGCCGCCGCCGTCATGGGGATGAACAATGTCTACTATCGCGCCATCCACCTGCTGAAGAACCCGGATTACGCCACCCTGCCGGCGCGCCTGCGCATGAACGTCATCGCCAATCCCGGCGTGGCCAAGGTCGATTTCGAACTGTGGTGCACGGCGGTCTCGGCCATCAACGGCTGCGGCGCCTGCCTCGACGCCCACGAGGCCGAACTGCGCAGGCACGGCCTGTCCGCCCCCCAGGTCCAGGCGGCCCTGCGCATCGGCGCCGTGGTCCATGCCGCGGGCCGGATCGTGGCGTCGGAGGCGGCCTTGGCGGCCTGATCGCCCAACGTCGACGGACCCGGTTGGGTCGGCGGCCTCAATCCCGTTCCGCCATGTGACGCGGTGGTCAGCCCGTCGGGAACGAGGAGGTGATCAGCCAGTTCGACCAACGACGGAAGCCTGCGTCCATCACGCCGTCCACAGCCTCGGCCATCGCGCCCACGCCGGGGCCTTCGACCTCGAACGTCCAGGTCAGAACCCGTCCTGACGCCGCCTCGGCCCAGGTCATGGTCAGGTCCGCGCGGGTCGCTCGGCCGCGCAAGGGGCCGAAGGGTGCGTGAAACAGAATGCGGTCCGCGGCCACGGAGACTGTGCGCCCGTGGTCGAAATCCGAACCGTCCGGCATCTTCTCACACCAGCAGCCGCCGGGTTTCAGGTCCAGGCTCAGATTGGCGGCCTCGCCGGTATAACTGTGCGCCCCGTCCCACCATAGGGGCAGTGCGGTCAAGGACGCGGGAACCGCGGCGGCGTCCGCCATGGCCGTGCGGGTGAAGCGCAGGGTGAAGCCATCCGGGGTCCGGGACACGATCTCGGCGGTGGCCGGCGTCGCCGTGACGGCGGCAGCGAGGGCGAGGGCCGATGCAGTCAATCGGTGTTTCATATGTGTTCCTCCCCCCGGCATCACGCCCGCGTGCCGCGCCAGCGTCAAGCGGAGACGGGGACGGTTTTCGAATGCCGTGAAACAGGGCAGGCTGGGGCCATGAACCCGCGTCCCGTCATCGCCGCTGTGCAGGCCGCCCCGGTCTTCTTCGACAAGGCCGCCGGTCTGGAAAAGGCCCTGGGCCTGATCGCCGGGGCCGCGGCAGGCGGGGCGGATCTGGCGGCCTTCGGCGAGAGCTGGCTGCCGGGCTACCCCTTCTTCGTCGACGCGGCGCCCGATGCCCTGTGGTGGGCTGCGGCGGCGGAATATGCCGACAATGCCATCTCCGTGCCGGGGCCGGAGACCGACGCCCTGTGCGCCGCCGCCCTGGCCCACGACATCGATGTGGTCATCGGCGTGGCCGAGCGGGCCGAGGGGCGGCCGGGCACGACCTGGTGCACCCTGCTGTTCATCGGCCGCGAGGGCGTGATCCTCGGCCGCCATCGCAAGATCAAGCCGACCCATCACGAACGCTCCGTCTGGGCCGACGGGGACGCCCGGGGTCTGGTCACCCACCCGCGCGCCTATGGCCGCCTGGGCGGGCTGAACTGCTGGGAGCACAACGTCCTGCTGCCGGGCTTCACCCTGATCGCCCAGGGACTGGACGTCCACGTCGCGGCCTGGCCGGGACGTGAGCCGACGACCGCCCCGGCCGATCCCGTCTGGTCGCGCCAGACCCTTCTGTCGCGCGCCTTCGCCAGCCAGGCGGGGGCCTATGTGATCTCGGTCGCCGGCCTGCGCCTGAGCGAACATGTGCCGGAGCGGTTCCGCCCCCTGAGCACCTATGAGCACGACGGCATGAGCGTGATCGTCGATCCCTGGGGCGAGATCGTCGCCGGACCCCAGGTCGGGGAGGGCATCCTCTACGCCCAGGTCGACCGCGACCGGCTGCTGGCCGCAAAGATCGCCTGCGATCCTGCCGGCCATTACTCCCGCCCCGACCTGTTCCGCCTCGACGTCGACGGCCGGCGGGTGTTCGGGCGGGACTGAACCTCCGGCCTCAGGCCGCCGCGAAGGTCAGGGGCGCGCCCCAGAAGCGGGCGACCCGGTCGCCCTGGGGGCCGGCCTGTCCCGTGGTCAGGAACAGCCGGGCCGCACCGGTGCCCAGATCGAACTCCGGATGGCGGGCCGCATAGCGCTCGAGCGCGTCGGCCACCGCCGTCGGCTGGTGGATCAGGGGCGTGCCGGGCGGCAGGGCGGCGGCGAACAGGTCGGCGGTGATCTCATAGTGGGTGCAGCCGAGGATGGCCTTGTCCGGATGGCGGCCGATGCGGCGGCGCAGGGCGTCGACGTGGTCGTCGATCACCTCCTTCAGCTGCTCGTCCGGCGCACCGAGCTCGATCAGGCCGGCCAGGCCGGGGCAGGGTTCCGAGAAGACCGCCAGGTCGTCGCGCCGCTTGTCGATCTCGATCTCATAGACCCGGCTCTGGGCCGTGGCGGCGGTGCAGAAGACGCCGGTTATCTCGATCGCCTCCTTCTTGTCGCCGACCCGGTCGCTCTCATAGGTCCAGGGCAGGCCGGTCGCGGCCTCGATGGTCGGCACGATGATGCCCAGCACATTGATCGGCCGCCCTGTCCGCGCCCGCGCCTCGGGCACCCAGGTCTGCTGCAACCGCCGCAGGGCGATGGCCGAGGCCGTGTTGCAGGCCAGCACGATCAGGCTGGCCCCCGCCGCGACCAGCCGCTCGCAGCCGGCCCGGGTCAGGTCCACGATCTCCTCGCCGCCGCGCACGCCATAGGGGGCATTGGCCTGGTCGGCCAGATAGACGAAGTCGGCGGTCGGAAATCGCCGCGTCAGCTCGCGATGGACGGTCAGCCCGCCCACGCCGGAATCGAATACGCCCATGGCCATGGGGCGGCCTTTAGACGCGGGGGTGTGCGGCGTCCACTTTCAGCTGACCGGGGTCGTCGGGATCAGCAGCGCCAGAAGATCCAGGTTCGGTCGCGCGCAGCGCCCACCGGACCCGAACGGTGGGATCAGGGCCCGTGCGGCGCCGACGACTTCGGTCCCCTGGTGTCCTTGGTGAACCCTTTGTGGCCTTGGTGATGAACCCTTTGGCCGGGCGCGCAAGGAAGATTACCGGCCGTTCAGGTGACAGCCGGCCGACGACGGTCCAAGGTCCGGCACCGATTTTTCGACGCGGAGAGCCTTCGTCATGCAAAGACGCCATTTCCTCATCGCCGGGGGCAGCCTGTTGGCCCTCACCGGCTGCGCCACCGCCGGCATGGGCGGATCGGCCTCGTCCGCCACCCTGGCCGCCGACGCCGCCGTGGCCAAGGCCCTGCTGCCGGTCCAGACGCCGCGCGCCGAGCTGCTGCAGGTCTGGACCGGCCCCTATGAGGGCGTGCCGCCCTGGGACAAGGTCACCGCCGAAAAGCTCAAGGCCGCCATCATGGAGGGCATCGAGCTGCAGCGCGCGGAATATGCCGCCATCGCCGACAATCCCGAACCGCCCACCTTCGCCAACACCGCAGTGGCCATGCAGATGGCGGGTGAACCCCTGAGCCGCTGCCTGGCCCTGTTCGGGGTCATGGCCGGCAACATCGGCTCGCCCGACTATCAGGCCGTCCAGCGCGAGGTCGCGCCGATCCTGACCCAGGCCGGCAATGAGATCACCTTCAACGAGAAGCTGTTCCAGCGCGTCAAGGCCGTGGCCGACGGCGCGCAGGCCGCGGGCCTGACGCCCGAGCAGACCCGCCTGGCCGAGCGCAGCCGCGACGGCTTCATCCGTTCGGGTGCCCAGCTGGACGCCGCCGGCAAGGCCGAGCTGGGTCGCATCAACACCGCCCTGGCCAATGCCTTCACCAGCTTCGGCCAGAAGGTCGTCGCCGACGAGAACGCCTGGACCCACATCCCCGACGAGGCCGGCGTGGCCGGTCTGCCCGCCTCGGACAAGGCCGGCGCCGCCGCGGCGGCGCGGCAGCGCAATCTCGAGGGCTGGGCCATCGTCAACACCCGCTCCAGCGTCGACCCCTTCCTGACCCTGGCCGACGACCGCGCCCTGCGCGAGAAGGTCTGGCGCAAATTCGTCGGCCGCGGCGACAATGGTGACGCCACCGACACCAAGGCCGTCATCGCCGAGATCGTGCGTCTGCGGGCCCAGCGGGCCAGGCTGCTGGGATACGCCAACCACGCCGAATGGCGCATGCAGGACACCATGGCCAGGACGCCCGAGGCGGCCATGGATCTGATGATGCGGGTCTGGCGCCCCGCCGTCGCCCGGGTGGCCGAGGAAGTGGCCGACATGCGGGCCCTCGCCGGCCACGACATCGAGCCGTGGGACTATCTCTACTATGCCGAGAAGGTGCGGAAGGCGAAGTACGACCTCGATCAGAACGAGATCAAACCGTATTTCGAACTGAACGCCGTCAAACAGGGCGCCTTCTACATGGCCGGGCGGCTGTACGGCTTCGACTTCGTGCCCGTCCCGGCCGGGTCGGTGCCGGTCTTCCATCCCGACGTCGAGGTGTTCGAGGTGAAGAACAAGGCGGACGGCAGTCACGTCGGCCTGTTCTATTCGGACGACTTCAACCGCACCGGCAAGCGCTCCGGGGCCTGGGCCACGACCTATCGCAGCTATTCGACCTATGACGGCGTCAAGAATGTGCTGTCGTCGAACAACAACAATTTCAACAAGGCCCAGGCCGGTCAGCCCCTGCTGATCTCGCTGGACGACGCCGAGACCCTGTTCCACGAGTTCGGCCATGCCCTGCACAGCCTGTCGTCGAAGGTGACCTATCCGGGCCTGGCGGGCACGCCGCGCGACTATGTCGAATATCCGTCCCAGGTGCATGAGCACTGGGTGCTGAGCCGCCCCATCCTCGACGGCTTCATGAAGCATGTCGAAACCGGCCAGCCCATGCCCCAGTCCCTCGTCGACAAGATCGAGGCGGCGGCCACCTTCAACCAGGGCTATGCCACCGTCAGCTATCTGTCCTCGGCCCTGGTCGACATGGACCTGCATACCCGCGCGGAGCCGCCGACCGACATCGCCGCCTTCGAACGCGAGAGCCTGGCGCGCTACGGCATGCCGAAGGAGATCGTGATGCGGCACCGCCTGCCGCAGTTCAATCACCTGTTCACGTCGGACGCCTATTCGGCCGGCTACTATTCCTACCTCTGGTCCGAGGTGATGGACGCAGACACCTGGGCCTATTTCGAGGAGTCGGGCGACGTCTTCAATCCGGACATCGGCCGTCGCTACAAGGACATCATCCTGGCGGAGGGCAACACCACCGACCGGGCCGAGGCCTATCGCCGCTTCCGCGGCCGCGACCCGGACGTCACGGCCCTGCTGAAGGTCCGGGGCTTCCCGGTTTCCTGAAACAGGGCGCTAACGCTCGCGACGCGGTCGCTCGCTGCCTGAGCCCGCCTCGAGCGCGCGGCCCTCAGGCAGCGAGGCCCCGCGGGCCGAGCGACAGGGCAAAAAGAAAGGCCCCGGCGGTCGCTCGCCGGGGCCTTTTTCGTCTCCGCGGGGTCGATCAGCGCGAAACGGTCGGAACCCGGACCGTCAGCAGGTCGGTGGCGCGCACATAGTCGGCTCGCGCGCGGCTGGGCAGGCGGTCCATCACCTCGGCGCGCACGCCGGCCTCGCACCAGGCGCGGTCAGACAGGCGGCTGCCGGGGCGGCGCGCATCGCGGCACAGGGCGGCGGCGGCGGCGTCGATGCGGGCGTCCAGTAGGGCCGCGCCCCGGGACGTGCCCAGGTCGAGGTCGGCCAGAACGATGCGCAGGGGATCGGCGGCGACGGCGGGGGCGGCGGTCAACAGGGCCACAGCGGCGGCCACGAAGAACGATTTCATACAATACTCTCCTGATATCAGCATGTTTATCGCTCTGATCGGCGACGACAGCGCAATATCTATGCTTTGTTTCAGGCGTTTGTAGAACACGCGGCGGAACCGTGGCGGCACATGAATTCGCGGAAAGGCGGACGCGACTCCCGTTCCGGGCCGCGCCTTGTCTTTCCCCGCCTTTTCCCGCATAAGCCGCGGCTTCCGACGCAAGTGAACCTCGCGTCTCCACCCACACGACCCCGGTTTCGGCCGGACGAGGTGGGCGAGAACCCTCCGCCGACGTGAGCGTCGCCGGGGGCCGTTGTCGTATGGAGCCGGTTCGCCCGTCGCAGACGAGGTGCGGATGTTCGAGGCTCTGAACGAGCGGCTCTCAGGCGTCTTCGACCGGATCACCGGTCGCGGCGCCCTGTCCGAAAAGGACGTGGCCGAGGCGATGCGCGAGGTGCGTGTGGCCCTGCTCGAGGCCGACGTCGCCCTGCCCGTGGTCAAGGACTTCATCGCCTTCGCCACCGAGCGCGCCACGGGCGAGGCGGTCATCCGCTCGGTCAAGCCGGCCGATCAGGTGGTCAAGATCGTCTATGACGGCCTGATCGAGATGCTGGGCGGCGAGGAGCCGGTCCCCGTCAATCTGAACGCCACGCCGCCCGCCGTCTTCCTGATGGCCGGCCTGCAGGGCTCGGGCAAGACGACCACCTCGGCCAAGCTGGCGCTGCGCCTGACGAAGACGGACCGCAAGAAGGTCATGATGGCCTCGCTGGACACGCGGCGTCCGGCGGCGATGGAACAGCTGGCCCAGCTGGGCCAGCAGATCGAGGTCGCCGTCCTGCCGATCGTGGCCGGCGAGAGCGCGGTGCAGATCACCCGGCGGGCCCTGACCTCGGCCCGGCTGCAGGGCTTCGACGTCCTGATCCTCGACACCGCCGGCCGCATCACCCTCGACGAGGCCCTGATGGCCGAGGTGGCCGAGGTGGCCGCGATCTCGAAGCCGGTCGAGACCCTGCTGGTCGCCGACAGCCTGACCGGTCAGGACGCCGTCCGCACGGCCAAGGCCTTCCACGAACGTCTGCCCCTGACCGGCCTGGTCCTGACCCGCGCCGACGGTGACGGGCGCGGCGGCGCCATGCTGTCGATGCGGGCCGTCACCGGCTTGCCGATCAAATTCCTCGGCGCGGGCGAGAAGGTCGACGCCCTGGAACTGTTCGACGCCCGCCGCGTGGCGGGCCGGATCCTGGGTCAGGGCGACATCGTCGCCCTGGTCGAAAAGGCCGCCCAGGAGCTGGACCAGTCCAAGGCCGAGGCCATGGCCCGCAAACTGGCCAAGGGCCAGTTCGATCTGAACGACCTGGCCGGCCAGCTGCAGCAGATGAAGCGGATGGGCGGGCTGCAGGGCATCATGGGCATGCTGCCCGGCGTGGCGAAGATGAAGGCCCAGATGGCCGACAGCGGCGTCGACGACCGCATGATCGCCCGCCAGGAGGCGATCATCTCCGCCATGACCAAGGTCGAGCGCAAGAAGCCCGACCTGCTGAACGCCAGCCGCAAGAAGCGTATCGCCGCCGGCGCCGGCGTCGAGGTCCAGGACGTCAACCGCCTGCTCAAACAGCACCGGCAGATGGCCGACATGGTCAAGTCCATGGCCCGCGGCGGCCCGCGCAAGATGCAGCAGATGGCCGCCATGCTGGGCGGCCTGCCCGGGATGGGCGGGGGCATGCCCGGCATGGGCGGCCCCGACATGGCCCGACTCAAGGCCCTGGGCGGCGGCAAGGCGCCCGAACCCTCGCCCGAAGAGATCCAGGCCCTCCAGGACCGGCTTGCCGGCCTCGGCGGCCCCCCGCTTCCGGGAGGCCTGCCCGGCCTGCCGGGCTTCCCTCCCAAGAAACCCTGACTTCCCAAGAAAGAGACTGAAAATGCTGAAGATTCGTCTGGCCCGCGGCGGCGCCAAGAAGCGCCCCTACTATCACATCGTCGTCGCCGACTCCCACGCGCCCCGCGACGGCAAATTCATCGAGAAGGTCGGCAGCTACAATCCGATGCTGCCCAAGGACGGCGACAAGCCGCGCGTGGCCCTGAAGGTCGAGCGCATCGCCGAATGGCTGGGCAAGGGCGCCCAGCCGACCGACCGCGTCGCCCGCTTCCTGAGCCAGGACGAGACCCTGGGCGCCAAGGTCAAGTGGACCCAGGGCAACAACCCCAAGCGTGGCGAGCCGGGCAAGAAGGCCCAGGAGCGCGCCGCCGAGCGCGCCCAGCGCGAGGCTGACCGTCTGGAAGCCGAGGCCGCCGCCAAGATCGAGGCCGCCGAAGCCGCCGCCCGCGCCAAGGAAGAGGCCGCCGCCGCCGCTGAGGCCGCCCGCAACGCCCCGGCCCCCGAGCCTGAAGCTGCGCCCGAGCCCGAAGTGACGGAAGCCGTCGCCGAAGAGGCCCCGGCCGAAGCCGCCGCGGAAGACGCTCCGGCCGCTGAAGAGGCGCCCGCCGCCGAGGCCACCGAGGAGAAGACCGAGGCCTGAAACAGGTCCCTCTCCCGGCGGGAGAGGGCTTGAGGCTCGCAGAGCGTCAGCGATGCGCCAGCCGAAAGGGAGAGGGGTTACCGTGCGAATGAACTCACCGGCCACCCCACACTCACTGACGCACTGCGCCGCCCATCGGGTCGCGCGTCCGCGCGCCCTCGCGGGCTCACGGCCGTTCAAGGCCTCTCCTGCCGGGAGAGGGGGCGCATGACCGAAAAACTCATCCTCGTGGCCCAGGTCGCCGGCGGGTTCGGGGTCAAGGGCGAGGTCCGGGTCACGGCCTGGACCTCCGACCCCATGGCCCTGCTGGCCTATGGGCCCCTGCTGCGGGCCGACGGCTCCGTCGGCCTGACCCTGACCTCGGCCCGGCCGGACAAGGGCGGGATCGTCGGCCGCGCCGCACAGATCGCCACCAAGGAACAGGCCGACGCCCTGCGCGGGCTGAAGCTGTTCGTGCCCCGCGATCGCCTGCCGCCCCCCGAGGACGAGGACGACTTCTACCTCGCCGACCTGATCGGCCTCGAGGCCCGGGACCCTGACGGGGCCCTACTGGGCACGGTGCGCGCCGTGCCGAATTTCGGGGCCGGCGACATGCTGGAGATCGCTCCGGCCCAGGGCGGCCCCACCTGGTACCTGCCCTTCACCCGCGCGGCCGTGCCCGAGGTGCGCCCCGCCGAAGGCTGGCTCCGCGCCATCCGCCCGGCGGAGGTCGATGAGCGGGACTGAACCTGCCTTACGGTTTCGGGCAGTGCGTCGCCGAGGCAGGTTCTTCACCAAGGGCACCAAGCAAGGCCACCAAGGACACCAGGGTAGACGGGCCGGCCGCGCGCAGCGCCTTCACACGTCCGGGAACAGGGATCGCCTGCGGCGCCGCGGGCCAGGTCACTTTGTGTCCTTGGTGAACCTTGGTGAACCTTGGTGTCCTTGGTCATGAACCAACGCCCCCACCCCCGCCAGCCGACCCGGCCTCAGTCCCCCTCCGCCAGCCAGCGCATCCGGCACGCCATGACGGCCGTTTCGCCCAGCCGCTCGACCAGCCGCCAATTGACCACCGCCCCCACCGGCGCCCCCACCACCGGCAGCAGCTGGGCCAGCTTGGCCAGGTCGATGAAGTCCCGGTACTCGATCTGGAAGGCGCGCCAGTCATAGTCGGCGACGTGTTCGGGCTGGTTCACCCCGGCGATCCAGTCGTCCAGCGCCTGCAGCGCCTCGGGCCGCCGCCGCGCGCTGGCGAAGGCCAGGTGGAAGATGGCCAGCAGGAACAGCCGCTCGCGCGCCGACCCGCCGCCCCAGCCATGGGCAGCGACCATCTCGGCCAGCATCCGCACCTTGATGGCCATCAGGGCCGGAAAATCGGCCGCCGCCAGCAGGAACCCCCCCGCCCCCGCGACCCCGCCCTCCACGCTGGCCGTAGTCCGGTACCGTTTGAGGATCGCCCGCGCCCGCGCCTCCCCGGCCGCCAGGGTGCCCGGCCGCTCGGGCCGGGGCTTCAGCACCTCCGACCCGGTCAGCAGCCCCTGGGTCAGGGCCTCGACGCCCGCGGTGACCGCCGCATGCACCCGTTCGGGAATGACGCGGTTGATCCGGTCCTGGGTGCCCCGCGTCGCCCGGTCCCACAGCCCCGGCGCCTTCAGCGTCCGCGCCCGCCAGGCGGCCATCTCGGCGCGCACCACGCGGTCGTCGACGACCCTGACCAGATCGGCGGGCACGTCTTCGGCGGCGACGATCTCGGACGGTTGGGTCATCGGCTTTCCATCCTCCGGACAGGTTGCAGGCGTCCGCCCACGGGTCTAGACCCCCGCCAACTCTTTCGCACCCGCAACACGGGCCTCAAGCCGCGAGCGACCGCGTCGCGTCAGGCCCCCAAAGACCGGAGACACCCATGGCCCGCGCCAAAATCGCCCTCATCGGAGCCGGCAACATCGGCGGCACCCTCGCCCACGTGGCGGCGCGCGAGGCCCTGGGCGACGTGATCCTGTTCGACATCGCCGAAGGCATCCCCCAGGGCAAGGGTCTGGACATCGCCGAGGCCACCGCCGTGTTCGGCGCCTCGGTCGCGCTCAAGGGCGCCAATGACTATGCCGACATCGCCGGCGCCGACGTCTGCATCGTCACCGCCGGGGTGGCGCGCAAGCCGGGCATGAGCCGCGACGACCTGATCGGCATCAATCTGAAGGTCATGAAGGCCGT
>CAMCIP010000001.1 GCA_945874855.1 Brevundimonas vancanneytii | reverse complement strand
CTCGGACTTTGGCAACAATGCCGGGCTCATTCTCGGGGCCGCCGTGGCCAACTGGCGCGAGCGCCTCGACGACCTTGCATGTCGGGTCGAGATCGACGGAGCCGAAATCGGCGTGGGCGGCGCCCGCTCCATCCCCGGCGGCCCGCTGGACTCGCTGGCCTTCCTTCTGAACCTGCTGGAGACGCGGGGACGCCGGCTGGACGCCGGCCAGCTGATCTCGACCGGGGCCGCGACCGGGGTGCACCGCATCGAGATCGGCCAGTCCGCGCTCGCCGACTTTGGCGACGACGGGCGGATCGCCTGTGTCGCCGTCCCCGCTGTCGGAGCCGTCGCATGACCCTCAGTCGCCGCGCCTTCGCCCTGACCGGCCTTGCCGGCGTGGCCGCCTGTTCCCGTCCCGACGCTGCAAATGCACCGCTCAAGGCCGCAGATGTCCACCCGGCCGACTATCCCACGGTCACCGCCGTGGGCTGGATCGGCGAGGAGCTGGAGCGTCTGACGGAGGGCCGGGTCCGGATCCGGCAGTATCCCTCCGGCCAGCTGGGTTCCGAGGACGATTCGATCGGTCTGACCCGGTTCGAGGCGATCGACATCTGCCGGGTCTCGGTGGCGGCGCTGAACAACGCCTTCCCGCAGACCGTCCTGCTGTCCCTGCCCTACGTCTATCGCTCGGCCGAACACCTTCGCAGCGTCATCGACGGCCCGATCGGCCACGACCTGCTCAACATTTTCGAGGGCCGCGGACTGATCGGACTGGCCTATTACGACGCTGGTCCCCGCAATCTCTACAATGTCCGGAAGCTGGTGACCGAACCGGGTCAGCTCCAGGGCCTGAAGATCCGCGCGCCCCAGTCCGATGTGTTTCTGGACACCCTGCGGGCCATGGGGGCCAACCCGACGCCGCTGGGCTTCAGCGCCACCTTCTCGTCGCTGCAGACGCACCTGATCGACGGTGCCGAGAACAACTGGCCCAGCTACCAGTCCAGCCGCCAGTTCGAGGTCGCGCGCTACCTGAGCATCACCGAGCACTCCTATCTGCCGGACGCCCTGCTCATCTCGCGCGCCAGCCTCAGCCGGCTTGAGGCGCGTGACCGCGAGCTCGTGACTGACGTGGCCCAGCGTTCGGTGCCGATCATGCGGGCAGCGTGGGAGACGCGCCAGGCCGAGGCGCGCAAGGCGGTCCTCGCCGCCGGTGCCCAGGCCGTCGAGGTCGACCGCGAGGCCTTCGCGGCGGCCACCCGCCCGGTGCTCGACAAATACCTGGGGTCGCCCGAACTGCGCGCCCTTTATGACCGTATCGCCGCGACCGCCTGAACGGCCGCGCCATCGCCAAACGCCTGAGGGAGGGCGTCCATGTCTGAACCCCGCTCTGGTGGCGCCCGCCTGCTCGATCATGTGGCCACGGCCTCGATGATCCTCGCCGCCGTGGCCCTGGTCGTGATGACCCTGGTGCAGGCGTGGCAGGTGTTCGCCCGCTATGTGCTCAACGACAGCCCCGGCTGGACCGAGCCGGTCGCCCTCCTGTTCATGAGCCTGGCGGTGATGTTCGGCTCCGCCGTCGCTGTGCGCCGGGAATCCCACTTCGCCTTCCTGACCCTGCGCGACGCCCTGCCGGGCCCGCTGAGCACCCTCAGCCGGGTCGTGTCGCGGCTGATCGCGGCGGCGGCTGGCGCGGCCCTGATGCTGCTCGGCGGCCAGCTCATGATTGACGAATGGGCAGTGCCCCTCGCCGGGGCGCAGCTGCCGTCCGGCGTCAAGTTCATCGGCCTGTGCTTCGGCGGGGCCCTGATCCTGGTGTTCGCCATCGAGCGGCTGCTGACCGGCGACTACGTCCCGGCGCAGGAGGACTGAACATGGAATTCATCATTATGTTCGGCGTCTTCGCCCTGCTGCTCCTGATCGGCGTACCGGTCGCCTTCTCACTGCTGACCGCGACCGTCGCCACGGTCCTCTATCTGGCCCTGCCGCCGATCGTCGTGTTCCAGCAGATGGGCTCGGACATCACCTCGGTGGCCCTTCTGGCCATTCCATTGTTCGTCTTCACCGGCGAGCTCATGCTCAAGGGCGGCCTGTCCGACCGCATGATCGCCCTCGCCTCCTCGCTCGTCGGCCACATGCGCGGCGGTCTCGGCCAGGTGACCGTGGTCGGTTCGACCCTGTTCGGCGGCGTCTCGGGCAGCGCGCTGGCCGACGTCTCGGCCATCGGCGGCACCATGATCCCGCAGATGAAGAAGCGCGGCTATGACGCCGACTACGCCGTCAACGTCACCATCACCGCGGCCCTGGTGGCCCTGCTGGTGCCGCCCTCGCACAATCTGATCCTCTATTCGGCCGCGGCCGGGGGCGGGGTGTCGATCTCCGACCTGTTCGCCGCCGGCATCATCCCCGCGGCCATGCTGGCAATCGCGGTCATGACGACCGCCTATGTCGTCGCCCGCCGTCGCGGCTACGCCGCCGAGGCCTTCCCGGGCTTCCGGGCCGTGCTGGTAAGGACCATCGCCGCCATCCCGGGCCTGCTCCTGATCGGCATTATCTTCTTCGGCATCCGCGCCGGCATCTTCACCGCCATCGAGAGTGCCTCGATCGCCGTGGTCTACGCCACAGTGGTGACCGGCCTGGTCTATCGCCAGATGTCGTTCAAGGCCTTCAGGGAGGCCTGCCTCGGCGCCGCCCGCACCTCGGGGGCCGTCCTGTTCATCATCGGTGCCGCCGGAGCCTTCGGCTGGCTCATGGCCTATATGCAGGTGCCCTCAATGATGGTCGAGTTCCTGCAGAGCCTCACCGACAACCGCATCCTGATCCTGTTGATGATCATCCTGGTGCTGCTGGTGCTCGGCACCTTCATGGACCTGGCCCCGCTGATCATCATTGGCACACCGATCTTCCTGCCGGTGGCCAAGGCGTTCGGCATCGACCCCGTGCACTTCGGCGTGATCATGATCCTGAACGCCGGCATCGGATTGATCACACCGCCCGTGGGCTCGGTCCTGTTCGTCGGCTCGGCCATCGGCGGCATTCCGATGACCCAGGCGCTGAAATCGATCTGGCCGTTCTATCTGGCCTGTGTGGCCGTGCTGCTGCTGGTCACCTTCGTGCCGGCGCTCAGCCTGTGGCTGCCCAGCCTGCTGAAGTAGGGCTCAGGCCGCGTCGCGGGGCCCGTAGCGCAGGCGGGCCAGAAGGTCGGTGGCGGTGCGCAGGGGCGCATAGAAGTCCCTGCCCGCCTTCCACTTCTCGAAGGCCATGACGTTCTCGATCCGGGCGGCGACAAAGGCGTCGGCGGCCTCGCGCCCGTCGAACAGTCGCAGTGTCATCGCCGGGATCAGTATGCCCGAAAGCGTCACGCGCTTGGACTGGTGGTTCCAGTCGGTGGCCACATCTCCCGCCCAGCGCCAGATGCCGTCGGCGGTGGCCCAGGTGAGGCTCAGCACGAGGTCGGCATTGGTCGGCAGGGCGAGGAAGCCCGCCAGACGCTTCTCGGCCTCGCCATCGGCGGCCGCAACCTCCAGACGGGCGGACACAGCCTGCGATATCCGCTCGCGGATTTTCAGGGCGTCGGGATCGATCACGGCCAGCGACTCCATCGCCGCCGCATCGTGCCGGCGCCACAGCAGGGCCGCCAGGTCACGCGGACCATTCGGCAGCAACAACTCCCGGTCGCCCTCCGACAGGCCGCAGGCACGACAGGCGGCCGCGACCATACGGCCGTTCCAGCCAAGCGTGGGCGCGCGCTCCAGGGCGGCGTCCAGCACCCTCTGCTCCATGCGGTCGGCCCAGTCGCCGGGTTGGTTGGACGCCTCGATCATGGGCAGATGATAGGCGCGGGAAAGGCGTCGCGCGAGCCCGTCGGAAGTGCCGCGACGATCTGGACAGGCCCCGGTGCCTCGTGTATTGCCCCGCCTTCATCCGCGGACCCGGTCCGGCGGAAAGCGATTTCGTTTTGTCTGCCCGTCTTCCCTAACCAGGACGCGGCGGGCGGCCAAAGGAGAGTTCAACCTGGTTCAGATTTTCGTTCGCGACAATAACGTCGATCAGGCGCTGAAAGCCCTGAAAAAGAAGATGCAGCGCGAAGGCAGCTTCCGTGAAATGAAGCGCCACGTGCACTACGAGAAGCCCTCGGAGAAGCGTGCTCGCCAGAAGGCCGAGGCCGTGCGCCGCGCCCGCAAGCTGGCCCGCAAGCGCGCCCAGCGCGAAGGCCTGCTGCCGCCGCCGAAGCCCCGCGTGCCGGGCGCGGGCGGACCGGGCCGCGGCTGATCGCACGGCCCACTGTCAAGGAATGAAGAGCCGCCCCGGGAAGCCGGGGCGGTTTTCTTTTTGCCGGCGCGGCCGCGTCAGTAGAGCGTCCGGAACCGCAGCGTCCCCGGAATGGCCTTCAGCGCGTCGAGGGCCCTGGGGTCATAGTCGCGGTCGACGTCGACGATGACATAGCCGGTCCGCTCGTCGGTCTTCAGGTGCTGGCCCAGCACGTTCAGGCCGGCCTCGGCCAGGGCCCGGTTCAGCGCCGCCAGCACGCCCGGCTGGTTGCGGTGGATGTGCAGCAGGCGGTGGGCCCCGGACACGTCGGACAGCTGCACGTTCGGCAGGTTGACGCTGAAGGTGGTGTCACCGCGGTTCAGATAGGTCAGCAGCCGCTCGGCGGCGAACTCGGCGATGGCCTCCTGCGCCTCCTCCGTCGAGCCGCCGATGTGGGGCGTCAGAATGACGTTGGGCAGGCCCATCAGGGGGCTGTCGAAGGGGTCGTCGTTGGTGCGCGGTTCTTCCGGGAAGACATCGACCGCCGCGCCCCCGATGCGGCCCGACCCCAGGGCCTGGGCAAGGGCCCCGACGTCCACCACATGGCCGCGTGACAGGTTCAGCAGCAGGGCGCCGGGCTTCATGGCCGACAGCTGGGCGGCCCCGATCAGGTTGGCGTTGGCGGCGCGTCCGTCGACATGCAGGCTGACCACATCGGCCTCCGACAGGACAGCCTCCATCGACCCCAGAAGCCGCGCATTGCCCAGGGCGAGGCGCTCCGACAGGTCGAAAAAGACCACCCGCATGCCGATCGCCTCGGCCACCACCGACAGCTGGCTGCCGATCGCGCCATAGCCGATCAGGCCCAGGGTCTTGCCCCTGACCTCGCGCGCGCCGACGGCCGACTTGATCCACTGGCCGCGATGCATGGCCGCCGACTTGTCGCCCACCCCGCGCATCAGCGACACGATCAGGCCGATCGCCAGCTCGACCACGGAACGGGTGTTCGAATAGGGGGCGTTGAAGACGGCCACGCCCCTGTCGGACGCCGCTTCCAGGTCGATCTGATTGGTGCCGATGCAGAAGGCGGCCACCGCCATCAGCCGGTCGGCGGCGTCCAGCACCCGGGCCGTGACCTCGGTCTTGGACCGGACCCCCAGCACATGAACGCCCTTGATCCGGGAGATCAGGGCCTCCTCGTCCAGGGCCCCCTTGACCGTCTCGACGGAATAGCCGGCGGACTCCAGCCGCTCGACCGCGGCGGGGTGAACGTTCTCCAGCAGAAGCATCCGGATCCGCGCGCGCGGATAGGACCAGCGTCCGGCCAGACCCTCGGCATGCAGCACCTCGTCCAGCGTGCGCGCCTCCACGTCGGCAGCGGCCACGACCCGGTCGCGACGCACGATCTCGGTGAAGGCGTAGAAGCGATCCGCCGCCCCCGCCGCCTTGACCTCCACGTCGGTCCAGCCGTCTCCGACCATGGCGACCGGGCCCGACAGGTTCAGCCCCCGGATGGCCAGGGCCTTGCCTTGCGGCTCCAGGATCGGATTGCCGTCCGCAACTCCGGTGACCCGCCCGGTCTCGTCATAGGTCAGGTCGAGCGCCAGAACCCGATCGGCCGGGACGCCGAGCAGGTCGGCCACGGGCGCGATTACCTCGCGCAGCCCCCCCGAGACGATCACCAGGCGGCCGGCGTGACGGCGCAGGGTCTCGAGATTGCGCGCCACCGAAGGGCTGAGCCGCGCCGGCGCACGATCGGCGGCGGCACGCACGTGGTCGCGGGTCAGGGGCAGCAGGGCCAACCGCTGTCGCAGCGCGTCGGCAAAGGCGATCTGGCCGGTCATCGCCCGCTCGGTGAGGGCCGCCACCTGCGCGCGCCGCTCGGCGGCGTCCGGCGCGTCGGCCAGACACAGGTCGGCCAGCACCTCAAGGGTCTCGAACTCTACCAGGGTGGAGTCAAAGTCGAAGATCAGGGTCGGACCGGTCATGCCCCGACCCTTAACGACCTTCGCAGATGCAGCAACCGTTAAGGCGTCCCGGGGGATGCGCCGATCAACGGCGATCCTGCCACTGCTTCAGCGCCACCGCGCCGATGGCGGCGGCGATGGTGGTGATCGCGGCCATGGCCGTGCCTTCCGGGGCAGAGTCGCGGGCAGGGGTCACGGCGCGGTCGCGGCTTTTGCGGCCCAGCAGGTCCTGCGACGCCCTGCCCAGCCGGTCCCAGCCCTCATGGGCCTGATGCCCCGCATCTCGCAGCCGCCGGCCAGGCTGGACGCGCTCAAGCCAGCGGGACGGGCGCACCGTCTCGCGCAGACGTTCGTACCGGGTCGGGCCGCTTCTCTGCGACAGGAGCAGGGCACCGAGGCCGATGCCCGCCAGCACGGCCACGATGCCGGCGGTGACACCGGGATGTTTGCGGATTTCCGCCAGGGTGCTGAACCCGCGGACCATGGGATAGTGGACTTCCTCTTCCAGACCGTCGTCGGCGGGATCCCAAAGGCCGTCCTCGTACGGCCGGTACTCGCCCCGCTTGTCCCGCATCAGGACCGGAGCGAAGCGGGCGAACAGAGGTTCGGCCAGTCCGGGCAGCGCCGCGTAGACGGAGGCGATGATCCGCCCGCCGCCGCCCACGGTGATCTCGCGGATCGGATGGGTCGCGCACCACAGGATGGTGTCGGCCACGACGGGGGTGGCATAGACGGGCTGGGGGTTCTGTGCCGCCTGGCCGGTGATGTTGCGGGCGTGCCTGTTGTAGGGCGTGTCAATCGCCGACGGCTTGACCAGGCTGACTGCCACCGGGGCCCGGTCGCGCATCAGCTCCATGCGGAAGGCGTTGGTGAAGCCCTTCACCGCGTGTTTGGAGGCGGAATAGACGCCCTGGACCGGCACGGGCGCGTCCGACAGCGTCGAGCCGACGTTGACGATCGTCCCCCCGCCCGGCCGACGGCGCAGATGGTCGGCGGCGATCAGCGAGCCGTTCACCACACCCCAGTAGTTGGTCTCGAACAGCCGGCGCTGATCGTCCAGGGAGACCTCGCGGATGGGACCGAAGATCGAAGTGCCCGCGTTGTTCACCCAGGTGTCGAAACCCCCGAACAGGCGGCCGCATTTCCCCGCCGCTTCGGACAGGGCGTCGAAGTCGGCCACGTCGGCGACGGCGTGGGCGACGCGGGCTCCCGTGGCCTGAAGTTCCTCCGTCAGCCGCGCCAGGTCCTTTTCGCCCCGCGCGATCAGGAAGACGCAGGCCCCCGCTCGCGCGGCCTTGCGCGCTGTGGCGAGGCCGATCCCGGACGTCGCGCCTGTGATCACGATCGCCTGTTCGGACAAGGGCTTGAGCAGGGGCTTGGCGGCCATGGTCTCTCGGGTCCGGGTGCGGGGACGGGAGTCAAACTGACCCCGTCTGACAGGGTTCCATCCCCGGACTAGCATGACGGACTTACCAAGGGCCATGCGGGCGACTATTTGGGAGCGCCTGCTCGCAACCGCCGCCGGACCCTGCCTTGACCGACCCCCTGATCCCGCTCGACGACGACCTTGCCGCAGCCTTCCAGATCGAGGGATGGCCCGTGCGGGGACGCATCGTGCGCCTGGGCGCGGCCGTGCATCAGGTGCTGTCGGCCCACGACTATCCCGAGCCGGTGGCGGCCCTGCTGGGCGAGGCCTGCGTGCTGGCGGCCCTGGTGGGCTCCAGCCTGAAGTTCGAAGGACGGCTGATCGTCCAGGCCCAGGGCGACGGGCCTGTGCGCTATGTCGTGGCCGACTACGACACGACCGGCACCCTGCGCGGCTTCTGCCGGTTCGACCCGGAGGCGGTGGCCGCGGCGTCCGCCGGCTTTGCCCGCCCCGGCGCACAGTCGCTGCTGGGTCAGGGCGTCATGATCATGACGGTGGACCGCGGTCCCGACTTCGAGCGTACCCAGGGCATCACGCCGATCGAGGGTGAGTCACTGAGCCTGTGCGCCGAGCATTTCTTCGAACAGTCCGAACAGGTGCCGACCAAGGTCCGGCTGGCGGTCGGGTCGGTCGACTCCGGCACTGGCCCGAACTGGCGCGCGGGCGGCGCCCTGATCCAGGTCATCGCCGCCGACGACGCCCGCGGGTCCACGGAAGACGTCTGGGACCGCAGCCGCGCCCTGTTCGCCACCCTGGCCGACGACGAGTTGCTGGATCCCGAGGTCACCCCCCAGGTCCTGCTCTATCGCCTGTTTCACGAAGACGGCGTGCGGCTGGAAGGCACGCGCGCGCTCAAGGCCAGCTGCCGCTGCTCGGCCGACCGCATCGGGGCTGTGCTGGGCAGTTTCCCGGCCGAGGAGCGGGCGGAGATGGTCGAGCCGGACGGCAAGATCCACGTGACCTGCGAATACTGCGCCCGCGTCTATGCCCTGGACCCGGAGACGGTGGCTCACCAGGCCAGCGCCAGCCCGTCCTTGCGGGCTTCCGACGCCGCGCCATAGGTCCACGGACCCCGCGCATTGTCCTGCCGCACCACGTTCTGATAGCCGCCGAAGCCGCCGTTGGGCGGGCCCAGCGTCCAGCCCATGGCGCGCAGCTGCTCGCGCGTCGCCTCCGGCACGCCGGACTCCAGATGCAGCACGCCTGACCCCTCGGCCGCCTGACCCGTCGGCTCCGAACTGCCCTCGTGCTGCCAGCGCGGGGCGTCGCCGGCTTCCTGCGGGTCCAGGCCATAGTCGACCATATTGATCACGATCTGCGCCTGGCCTTGC
The DNA here is from genome assembly GCA_945874855.1 of Brevundimonas vancanneytii. Classification (GTDB taxonomy): domain Bacteria; phylum Pseudomonadota; class Alphaproteobacteria; order Caulobacterales; family Caulobacteraceae; genus Brevundimonas; species Brevundimonas vancanneytii_A. Next base: position 26,126 of record CAMCIP010000001.1, on the reverse strand, counting down.
GGCTGCATCCCCCCGCCCATGACGCCGAACGCCATCCACGGCTTGCCGTCCCGCGTCGCGAAGCCCGGGATGATGGTGTGGAAGGGCCGCTTGCCCGGGGCATAGACGTTGGGGTGGCCGTCACTCAGGGCGAACAGCTCCCCGCGATCCTGGAACATGAAGCCGAGTGTGCGGCCCGCGCCATCGTCGGGCACCAGGCCCGAACCCATGCCGCGATAGTTGGACTGGATCCAGCTGACCATCATGCCGTCGGCGTCAGCGACGCTGAAATAGGTGGTGTCGCCCTGGGTCGGGGCGTCGCCGGGCATGGCCCGGTCCATGACCCGGTCCGGCCGGATCAGCGCGGCGCGCTCCGCGGCGTAGGCCTTGGAGATCAGCCGCTCGACCGGCGTCTTCGAGAACCGGTCGTCGGCGAACCAGCGGGCCCGGTCCTCGAAGGCCAGACGCTTGGCCTCGGCCTGGACATGGATCGAGGCGGCAGTCTGGAAGCCCAGACCCTTGAGATCGAAGCGCTCGCAGACGTTCAGGATCTGCAGGGTCGACAGGCCCTGGGTGTTTGGCCCCAACTGGTGCACGTCGACGCCGCGGTAGTTGGACACCAGCGGTGCAACCCACTCGGTCCGGTGTGCGGCCAGGTCCGCGCGGGTCATCCATCCGCCGATGCGCCGGAAGTAGGCCTCAATGGCCTCGGCGATCGGGCCCTCATAGAAGGCGTCGCGGCCGCCCTCGGCGATCAGGCGGTAGGTGCGGCCCAGGTCGGGGTTGGCGAAGACTTCGCCGACCCGGGGCGTGCGGCCGTCCGGAGCGTAGACGCGCTTGCGGTTGTCATTGTCCTCGATGATCGCCGCCGACCGGTCGAAACCGGCCATGTTGCGCTCCAGATAGAAGGCGATCAGCTGGGGCATGGCCTCGCCGCGCTCGCACAGTTCGGCGACCGGCAGCAGGACGTCCTTCCAGGGCAGCTTTCCATACCGCTGGTGCGCCTGCCACCAGGCGTCGACCGTGCCCGGGACGTTGACCGTGACCGCGCCATAGGAGGGCAGATTGCCCCGCGCATTGGCCTTGCCCCGCGCCGCGTCCAACGACAGCCCGAGCGGACTGTTTCCCGAGCCGTTGAAGCCGACGACCTTGCCCTGTCCGGGGTCCCACAGCAGGCCGAAGGCGTCGCCGCCGATGCCGTTGGCCACAGGCTCCAGAAAACCCAGGGCGGCGTTGACGGCGATGGCCGCATCTATGGCCGAGCCGCCGCGGCGCAGGGTGTCGAGGCCCATCAGGGTCGCGGTCGGGTGGGCCGTGGCCACCGCCCCGCGTGTTCCCCACACGGTCGAGCGCCCGGCGAACGGCGCGCCCATGATGCGGTCGCCCATGCCGACGCCGCGATAGGGATAGGTCGGGGGCGTCTGGGCCGGGCTGGGTGACGACGGCCGCGCGCCGGGCGCAGACTGGCCCGAAGCGGCGGAGGCCCCGGCGACCAGCGCCCCGGCGGGCAGCGTGGACAGGAAGGTGCGGCGGCGCATCTGGTGGCTCCCCTCGAAACGAGGGTCGAAGCCTAGCCCGCCCTGGCCCCGAAGCGCCAGCGACGCGGCGTCACCCCTCCAGATCCAGCGAATAGCCCGCCGAGCGGACCGTGCGGATCGGGTTGACCGTGCCGTCGACGCCCAGCGCCTTGCGCAGCCGGCCGACATGGACGTCGACCGTGCGGGCTTCCACATAGACGTCCGAGCCCCAGACGGCGTCCAGCAGCTGTTCGCGGCTGAAGACCCGGCCCGGGTGCTGCATGAAGTGATCCAGCAGACGGAATTCGGTCGGGCCGAGATGGACCTCGGCCCCGGCGCGGCGGACGCGGTGGGCGACGCGGTCGATGATGATGTCGCCGTGGTTGATGCGGTCGTCGGCCAGGCCCGGACGGATGCGGCGCAGCACGGCGCGGATGCGGGCGATCAGCTCGGTCATCGAGAAGGGCTTGGTCAGATAGTCGTCGGCGCCGGTGTCCAGCCCGCGCACGCGATCGGTCTCCTCGCCGCGGGCGGTCAGCATGATGATCGGCAGGTTGCGCGTCTCGGGCCGGCCGCGCAGGCGACGGCACACCTCGATGCCCGACACCTTGGGCAGCATCCAGTCCAGCAGGACCAGGTCGGGCAGGCGCTCGTCGATCTGGACCAGACCCTCCTCCCCGTCGGAGGCGACCACGACGCGATAGCCCTCCTTCTCCAGATTGTACTGCAGCAGGGTGGCGAGGGCGTCCTCGTCTTCCATCACCAGAACATAAGGCTGCACGTCAGGCTCTCCGGTCGGTCAGGCGTTCGGCGGGTCAGGCGGCCCCGCCCGTGAACTCGAACTCGCTCGGCAAGGCGGACAGGCGCGGGCGTTCGCCGATCATGTCGCCGCCGGTGATCTCATAGTGGATGGTCTCGGCGATATTGGTCGCATGATCGCCGATGCGTTCCAGGTTCTTGGCCATGAACAGCAGATGGGTGCAGGCCGTAATCGTCCGCGGGTCACCCATCATATAGGTCAGCAACTCGCGGAACAGGCTGTTGTAGTGCTCGTCCACCTCGTCGTCCGAAGTCCAGACCGCCATGGCGCGATCGACCTCGGAGGCGGTGTAGGCGTCCATGACGTCGCGCAGCCGGGTCGAGACCAATCGGCCCATCCGCTCGATCGAGCGGGTCAGCGGCAGCATGGGCTCGCCCTCGGCGAGGATCAGCGCCCGTTTGGCGATGTTGCGGGCCAGATCGCCCGTCCGCTCCAGATCGACCGCCAGCTTCATGGCCGCCAGCGTCTTGCGCAGGTCAGACGCCACCGGCTGCCGCAGCGCGATCAGGCGGATGGCCTTCTTCTCGATGTCGTGGTGCATGGCGTCCAGCCGGACGTCGCGCTGGGTCACGGCCTGGGCCAGGGCCACGTCGCGGCGCGCCACGGAGTCCACCGCATCGGCGACCTGCGCCTCCGCAAGGCCGCCCATGCGGGCGACCTCGGCCGTGAGCTGGTTCAGCTCGTCGCCGTAGGACTTGACCGTGTGCTGGTTCATTCGCCGCCTTAGCCGAACCTGCCGGTGATGTAGTCCAGCGTGCGCCGTTCGCGGGGATTCGTGAAGATTTCCTCGGTCGGCCCATGCTCGACAAGACGGCCCAGGTGGAAGAAGGCGGTACGCTGGCTGACCCGCGCCGCCTGGGCCATCGAGTGGGTGACGATGACGATGCAGTAGCGCTCACGCAGCTCGTCGATCAGTTCCTCGATCTTGGCCGTGGCGATGGGGTCCAGGGCCGAGCAGGGCTCGTCCATCAGGATGACCTCGGGCTCGACCGCGATGGCACGGGCGATGACCAGACGTTGCTGCTGACCGCCCGACAGGCCGGTTCCCGGCGACTGCAGCCGATCCGCAACCTCCTCCCACAGACCGGCGCGCCGCAGCGACGCCTCGACCACCTGGTCCATCTCGGCCTTGCTGGAGGTCAGGCCATGGATGCGCGGGCCATAGGCCACGTTCTCATAGATCGACTTGGGGAAGGGGTTGGGCTTTTGGAACACCATGCCGACCCGGGCGCGCAACAGCACGGGATCGACCGAACGGGCGTTGATGTCCTCGCCGTCCATCTCGATCCGCCCGGTCACCCTGGCGATGGAGATGGTGTCGTTCATCCGGTTCAGGCAGCGCAGGAAGGTCGACTTGCCGCAACCCGACGGGCCGATGAAGGCCGTCACGGTCTTGTCGGGAATGTCCAGGGCGACGTCGAACAGCGCCTGCTTGTCGCCATAGAAGACGGACACATCGCGGGCGCGGATCTTGATCGGCCCCATCGGCTCAGCCGGACGCGGCTTCACCGCGGCGTCCATCGTCGGAGCGGCCGGCTGGGCGTCGGGCAGGCCCTGGCCGCCGAGGGGAGGCGTTGCCGTCGGGTCGCCCGACCCACCGGCTCGGTCGTCCTGGGCGCGGAAGATCTGGAACTTCATCAGCTTTACCACCGGCGTTCGAAACGGCGCCGCAGGATGATGGCGGCGGCGTTCATGACGATCATGAAGGCGAGGAGAACCATGATGGCCGCGGCGGTGCGTTCATGGAACGCGCGCTCCGAGGCGTTCTCCCAGATGTAGATGAGGGACGGGAGGGCACCCGTCGGGTCGGTGAAACTTGTCGCCACGCCGGGCACGAAGCTGACCATGCCGATCAAAAGCAACGGCGCAGTCTCGCCCAGCGCATGGGCCATGGAGATGATGGCGCCCGTCATCACGCCCGGCATCGCGAGGGGCAGGACGTGCTGGAACACCGTCTGGATGCGCGATGCGCCCAGCGCCAGCGCCGCCTCGCGGATCGACGGCGGCACCGCCTTCAGCGACGAGCGGGTGGCGATGATGATGGTCGGCAGCGCCATGAGGGCCAGCACCAGACCGCCCACCAGCGGCGACGATCTCGGCAGGTGCATCCAGTTGATGAACAGGGCGAGGCCCAGCAGGCCGTAAACGATCGACGGCACTGCGGCCAGATTGTTGATGTTGACCTCGATCAGGGCGCTGAGCCTGTTCTTGGGCGCGAACTCCTCGAGGTAGACGGCCGCCGCGACGCCGATCGGAATGGCCAGTAAGGCGGTCACCAGCAGCAACAGGGCCGACCCCACGACCGCGCCCAGAACGCCGGCCAGCTCGGGCTCGGTGGAGTCGCCGTTGGTGAACAGCAGGGTGTTGAAGCGCCGCTCCACCAGACCCTCGGCCTCCAGCCGGTCCAGCCAGTCCAGCTGGCGGTCGGTCAGACGGCGCTGGTCCGCCGGGGTGTCGCGCTCGATCTCGCCCTTGAAATACAGATCCGCATCGTCGGACAGGGGGGCGTTGATCGTCACCGTCTTGCCGATCACGGAAGGATCGGCCCGCACCAGATCGCCGGCCTGAAACTTCAGCTCCGAAGAGAACAGTCCGCGCAACTCGGAGGACGCCCGTCCGGTCGCGTCGTCGCTCAGACCCCGGGCCGCCAGCTGCTGTTCGGCCACCATCTGGGGGAAGTTGGTGCCCTGGGGATAGTCGGGGTCGATACGGGCCGGGTCCATGAAGACCTCGACCTCGAGATTGTGGGCGATGAAGGCGGTGTGGCCCTGATCCCAGATCCGGCCCAGCAACAAGGCCAGAAAACCGATGGCCACGGCGATGGCCAACAGGCCGTAAAGGCGAAAGCGGCGCTCTCGGCCATAGCGGCGGCGCAGGCCCGCCTTCAGGCGATCCATTCGCGGATCGGAACCGGCGCGGGAGGGGGCGTCAGTCATACTGTTGCCGATAGGTCTGGACGATGCGCTGGGCGACCACGTTCAGCAGGAGGGTGGCCAGGAACAGGGTCAGGCCCAGGCCGAAGGCGGACAGGGTCTTGGTCGAGTCAAACTCCTGGTCGCCGGTCAGAAGGGTCACGATCTGCACCGTCACCGTCGTGACCGTATCCAGCGGATTGAGCGTCAAGCGCGCGGCAAGTCCGGCGGCCATGGTCACGATCATGGTCTCACCGACCGCGCGCGACACGGCCAGCAACAGGGCACCGGCGACGCCCGGCAGGGCTGCGGGCATCAGCACGCGCCCGACCGTCTCGGACCGGGTCGCCCCCATGGCCAGAGATCCGTCGCGAAGCGACTGAGGCACGGCGTTCAGGATGTCGTCGGACAGGGAGCTGACGAAGGGGATGAGCATGATCCCCATCACCCCGCCCGCGACCAGGGCCATCTGGTTCTGCACCAGCATCAGATACTCGCCCAGCCCGTCCAGGGGGCCGCCGACCAGTTGCGCGCCGATCCAGTTGAAACCCTCGCGGAAAGCCGGACCCACGGTCAGGGCGGCGAAGAAGCCGTAGACGACGGTCGGCACCCCGGCCAGAATCTCCAGCACCGGCTTCACCACGGCGCGTGTCAGGGGACTGGCGTACTCGGAAAGATAGATGGCCGACATCAGCCCGACCGGCGCGGCCACGGTCATGGCGATCAGCATGATCAGGAAGGTGCCCGCGAAAAGAGGCAGGGCCCCGAAGGCGCCGGTGGATCCGACCTGATCGGCGCGGATCGCGGTCTGCGGGCTCCACTGGGTGCCGAACAGGAAGTCGGCGACCGGTACGGCCTGGAAGAAGCGCGTCGCGTCGACCAGCAGGGCCGCAATGATCCCCACGGTGGTGAGCACGGCCACGGCCGAACAGGCCAGCAGCACAGCGACGACCCAGCCCTCGACGCGGTTGCGCGCCCGCAGGTCCGGACGGATCCGTGAGAAGGCGAAAAGACCGCCCAGGGCTGCCGCCAGCAGAGCCAGAACCACGGCACCGATGACACGCACCTGATCCAGCTGGACGGCGCGCTGGGCCTGTTCGGTCATCGCGCCGGCCAGCGGCGCTTCCCACGGCTGGACGGGGGCCTGGCCTGCGGCGACGCGGGTCACGTCGGCGTAGAAGGCGTCGCGACGGAAATCCTCCAGGGCCGACACCGCTTCCGGCTGACCGGCTTCCAGCAGGCGCCGCTCGACCGGCGCGCCGATGGCGGAAGCGATCAGGACCGCCGCCAGGGCGGGTCCCGCGACCCAGATCGCTGCATAGAATCCGTGCTGCTCAGGACGCGAATGAGGCTTCTCGTCACGCGCCCGGCGCGCGGCGATGGCGCGGCCCCCGACGAAGGCCGCGAGCGCCAGAACGATGACGAGGAAAATCAGAAGCCAGATCATGGGGTCCGGGAATGGGCGACTCGGACCGTGCCGAACGGCCGGCTCGCCCCGCCGGGAAACTGCCCGTGATTGGTCAGCGGATTACGACTGCTCGGTGACAGTTACGTTACAGCGCAGGGCCCATGCCTGTCCGGGGCGGCGGGGCCTCGGCCATGGGGAAAAAGGCGGTGAAGACCGCGCCCTGTCCGGGCACGCTTTCGACCGACAGTCCGCCGCGATGGCGGTTGACGATATGTTTGACGATGGCGAGACCCAGCCCTGTGCCGGGCCGGTCGCCGCTCTTCTGGCCCTCGACCCGATAGAACCGCTCGGTCAGGCGTGGCAGGTGCTCCCGTGCCAGCCCCGGCCCCGCATCTCGCACGACCACTGCGGCATAGCGAACGGCCTCGTCCCGATCCGGCGTCAGCAAGGGCAGACGCGAGGCCCCCTCGAACCAGGCGCCCATGGCCTTCTCCAGCGTGAGACCCGAGTGCACCTCGACGGTGACGACCCCCTCGCGCGGTGAGTACTTCACCGCATTGTCCATCAGATTCTGGACGACCTGCAGGATTTCGTCGCGCTCGCCCCGGATGCGCACGCCGTCTTGCGCCGATACCTCGACGCGCACGTCCCGCTCGTGGGTCAATACGCTGAGCGCGTCGACCACATCGGCCACCGCCCGCGTCAGGTCGAGGCGCCCGGACGGCGGAATGTGTTCGTTCAGCTCGATGCGGCTGAGCGACAGCAGGTCGGCGACCAGCCGGCTCATCCGCTCGGCCTGGGCCCCCATGATGTCGAGGAAGCGGTCGCGCGCCTTGGGGTCGTCGCGGGCATGTCCCTTCAGCGTCTCGATGAATCCGGCGAGGGAGGCCAGTGGCGTGCGCAGTTCGTGACTGGCGTTGGCGAGGAAGTCGACCCGCATCAACTCCATGCGCCGCACATCGGTTTCGTCGCGCAGGACCACCAGGGCCAGACGGCGATCGTCGATCGCGGGCAATGGGCGCACCTGGGCCTGCCAGTGGCGCGCCTGGGCGCCTGCCGCCGCCCAGGCGACGGATCGGGCCACACCGCCGAACAGGGCTTCGTCCACCGCCTCCAGCACCGTCGGGTCACGCAGCACCGAGACCAGAAGCGCGCCTTCGCGGCTGAGGCGCAAAAGGTCGCGCGCGGCGCGGTTGGCCATCACCACCCGTCGACCTGCAATGTCGTCCGGCTCCCCCCCGCTGACGACGAGGAGTGGGTCGATCAGGGCCTCGACCGCCGCCTCCAGCAGTGAGGGCGCGCCCACGACGGGAACGGCCGCGCCCGTCAGGGCCACGGGGCCCGGGGCCGCCAGCGAGGATGCAACGGGCGTTGGTCCCGGGCGGCTGACCAGCCAGGTGGCGAGGGCGACCACGACGGCGCCCGTCACCAGCCAGGGGGCCTGGTCCGGATTCACCGCCGCAACGCCCAGAAGCACCGCCGCCGCCAGTCCACCGCTGGCCCCCGCCGTCCAAAGACGCGACGAGGCCGTCGGCGCGATCGGCGAGGAGGAATTGGCGTCGGGCATCTCTGGTTCTCTAGGCCGCCGAATCGGCCGCGGCCAGTCGTCGGATCGATGGCGAATAGCGATGCATTTCGCCAATCGCGTGACGGTGACGCTGCGTCGCGCACGGAATGTTCATCTGTAGGCGCGAGGGTGGGTCGATGGAGCCGAAAGCTGCACCTTGGACGCCGTTCTGCCCTTTCTGACGTCGCTGGATGCCCCGCTGTTGCCGGTGGTGGCGGCCTTGTGCCTTGGCGGGCTGGCCGCCGCCTGGGCCTGGAGCCGATGGCGGACCACGCCGGCGCATCACCGGGATGACCGGGCCCTCGATCACATTCGTGAAGCCGTCGACGCCATACCCGACGCCCTGGGCTTCTACGACCCGGAGGGCCGACTGGTGCTCTGGAACGCCCGCTATGCCGAGGTGAACCCTGAACTGACCGCCGGGCTGAAGGTCGGCATGACGTTCGAGGAGGTCCTGCAGATCGGTCTGGACGCGGGCATCTATGCCGACGCCCTCGGGCGCGAGGCCGAATGGCGCGCCGAGCGGCTGGCCGCGCGGGACAATCTGTCAGCGACGCTGGAGCAGCGCTGCGCCGACGGGCGCTGGCTGCGCGTCCAGGACCGGCGCACCTCGGCCGGCGGCATCGTCACCCTGGTCAACGACGTCACCGATCTGAAGCGGGACGCCCAGGCCCTGGCCGAGGCGCGCGACGCCGCCCAGGCCGCCAATGCCGCCAAGAGCCTGTTTCTGGCCAATATGAGCCACGAGATCCGCACGCCGCTGAACGGCGTGATCGGCCTGGCCCAGGCGCTGGGCCAGACGGATCTGGATCCTGACCAGCGCGATATCCTGGAGCTGATGCAGAGCTCCAGCCGGATGCTGCTGACCCTGCTCGGCGACATCCTGGATCTGGCGCGCATCGAGAGCGGGCGGCTGTCGCTGGAGGACGAACCCTTCGACCTGGCCGCAGCCGTCAACGAAGCCGCCGACCTGTATCGTGCTTCAGCCGCCGCCAAGGGTCTGGCCCTGGTGGTGGACGTCTGCCCGGCCTGCCCGTCTTGGGTGCGCGGCGACGTGGTGCGGCTGAAGCAGGTGGTCTGCAACCTCGTGTCCAATGCGGTGAAGTTCACTGAGGCGGGGCTGATCAAGCTGGATGCCCAATGTGGTGCGGCCCCGGGCGGTGCCCCGACCCTGCGGCTGGCCGTCAGCGACACGGGCATCGGCTTTGACGGGGCACAGAAGGACCGGCTGTTCGGCCGGTTCGAACAGGCGGACGGGGCGGTCACCCGGCGCTTCGGCGGCTCCGGCCTCGGCCTGGCCATCTGTCGCCAGCTGGCGGAAATGATGGGCGGAGATCTGGACTGTGAGAGCGAGCCGGGCGGGGGGTCGACCTTCATCCTGACGGTGCCCCTGAACGCGGCCGAGGCTCCTGTCGTCACGACGCCCGAGGCCGCGTCCAGGCCGACCCGGGAGGCGCAGGCGGTTCGCGTCCTTCTGGCCGACGACCACCCCACCAACCGCAAGGTGGTGGAGTTGATCCTGGCCTCGGCGTCTGTGGAGTTGACCTCGGTCGAGAATGGCCAACAGGCGGTACAGGCCTATCGCGAGGGCACCTATGACCTCGTGCTGATGGACATGCAGATGCCGGTGATGGACGGGCTGAGCGCCACCCGCGCCATCCGTGACTTCGAATGCGAGGCCGAGCGGCCGATCACGCCCATCGTCATGCTGACGGCCAACGCCCTGCCCGAGCATGTGGCCGCCGCCCGCATCGCGGGGGCGGACCGGCATCTGGCCAAGCCCTTCCAGGCCGCCGACCTGCTGGCCCTCATCGCAGCCCCGGATGTCGCGAGCCGCCAGGCCGCGTGATGCCGCCTAGTCCCGCGCCTCCAGCGCCCGCCAGGCAATGTCCGACCGGTGGAAGCCGCCAGGCCAGTCGATGCTCTTGACGGCGGCATAGGCGCGTTCGCGGGCCTCGGCCACGTCGTCGCCGAGGGCGCAGACGGTCAGCACCCTCCCGCCCGCCGCGACCAGGGCGCCCTGCTCGTCGCGGCGCGTACCGGCATGGAACACCTGCACATGGGGCCCGAAGTCGCGTTCGGCGCCGCGGATGATCGAGCCTTCCAGCGGACTGTCCGGATAGCCCTTGGCCGCCATCACCACGCCGACGCAGGCCTGGGGCCGGAACTCCGGCGACCCCAGCCGCGACAGGTCCCCTCGCGCGCAGGCCAGAAGCCAGGGCACCAGATCATCGGCCAGCCGCATCATCAGCACCTGACATTCAGGATCGCCGAAGCGGGCGTTGAACTCCACCACCTTCGGCCCCTCGGCGGTGGCCATCAACCCGGCGAACAGGACCCCGCGGAACGGCGTGCCCTCCTGCGCCATTCCGGCCAGGGTCGGGGCCACGATCCGGCGCTCGACCGCCTCGACCAGGTCGGGGGTGAAGACGGGCGCCGGCGAATAGGCCCCCATGCCGCCGGTGTTGGGGCCCAGATCTCCGTCAAAGGCGCGCTTGTGATCCTGCGCACCGCCGAACAGCACAGCGTGCCGTCCGTCGCACAGGGCGAACAGGGAGCCCTCCTCCCCCTCCATGAACTCCTCGATCACCACCCGCGCGCCGGCCTTGCCGAACCTGCCGCCCAGCATCCGGGCCAGCTCGGCCTCGGCGTCCTTGCGATCCGGGCTGATGGCCACGCCCTTGCCGGCCGCCAGACCGTCGGCCTTGATCACATAGGGCGGCTTGAACACCTTCAGGGCGTCGCGCGCCTCGCTCATCTTCTCATAGACGCCGAAGCCGGCCGTCGGGATGTCCCACCGCTCGAGGAAGCCCTTGGCGAAGGCCTTGGACGTCTCCAGCCGCGCCGCCCGGGCCGACGGGCCGAAACAGGGGATGCCCGCCGCCGCCAGCCGGTCGGCCAGCCCGACCTCCAGCGCCGACTCGGGCCCGACGACGACCAGATCGGCCTTGATCTCCCGCGCCAGGGCGGTGAGGCCGTCGGCGTCGGTGACCTTCAGATCCGGTCGCAACTCGGCATGTCTGGCGATGCCCGGATTGCCGGGCGCGCAGACGAGTCGCCGGACCAGCGGCGACTGGGCGATCTTCCACGCCAGGGCATGCTCGCGCCCGCCCGATCCGACCAGAAGGATGTTCATTGGCCGGGGGAATGGCCGTGCCCGTGGTCGGGGTCAAGCATCGGCGGTTTCCGCGGGTCGGGGCTCGGCCTAAACAGGGACGATGAGCGACGATTCCTATGTCTTCGAAGGCCCTGCCGACGCTCTGCCGCCGCGGCGGGGGAACGACGCCCCGCAGACGGTTTCGGAACTGGCCTTCGCCCTGAAGCGCACGCTGGAGGACCGGTTCGGCCATGTCCGCCTTCGCGGCGAGGTCTCGAAGATCAATCGTCATGCCTCGGGCCATGTCTATCTGACGCTGAAGGATGACAAGGCCGCCATCGACGGCGTGATCTGGAAGGGCTCGGTGCGGGGTCTCGGCATCCAGCCCGAGACCGGAATGGAGGTGATCGTCACCGGCAAGATCACCAGCTATCCGGCGCGATCCACCTATCAGATCGTCATCGAGACGGTGGAGGCCGCCGGCGCCGGGGCCCTGCTGGCCCGGCTGGAGGCGCTCAAGACCCAGTTGCGCGACGAGGGCCTGTTCGACCCTGCGCGCAAGGTGCTCCTGCCCGGCCATCCCGCCGTGATTGGTGTGATCACCAGCCCGACCGGGGCGGTGATCCGCGACGTTCTGCACCGGATCGCCGAACGCTGGCCCTGTCGGGTGATCGTCTGGCCGGTGGTGGTCCAGGGCGACGCCGCCGCGGCCCAGGTGGCGGCCGCCGTCCGAGGCTTCGACGCCCTGGGCCAGGGGTCGGCTGTGCCCCGGCCCGATCTGGTCATTGTCGCGCGCGGCGGAGGGTCGGTGGAGGACCTCTGGCCCTTCAACGATGAGGCCCTGGCCCGCACCGTGGCGGCGGCGCAAATCCCCGTCATCTCGGCCGTCGGCCACGAGACGGACACCACCCTGATCGACTTCGTGTCCGACCGTCGGGCCCCCACGCCGACGGGCGCGGCCGAGATCGCCACCCCTGTGCTGGCCGACCTTGTCGCCGCTCTCGCGGAACTGGGCGGGCGCGCGGCGCGGGCGTCCGGCCGGATCGTCGAGGACCGCCGCACCCGTCTGCGGGGGGCGGCGCGAGGTCTGCCGTCGCGGGCCGACGACCTGCTGGCCCTGCCCCGCCAGCGACTGGATCAGGCCGGCCTGCGGCTGGGTGCCGGGGTGGAGCGAAACCGGGCGGTCCATGAGCGCCGCGCCGCCGCCGTCGGCGCCCGGCTGGGCCCTCACCTGCTGGAGCGCGCCCTGGAGCGTCGTCGCGCGCGGCTGGATGCAGTCGCGCTGCGGCTTGAGGCCTTTCCCCCCGCCCTGGCGCGTCGACGGGAGACCCTGTCCGCCCTGTCGCGGGCCCTGGTGACCCTTGACCCGGCCCGGCCCAAGCCCGGCTTCGCGCGCGTGGAGGCGGCGGACGGTGGCTGGCTGACCTCGGCGGCCGCGCTGACGCCGGGCCTCAGGGTGCGGCTGGTCATGCCCGACGGCGCCGCCGGGGCGACCGTTGACAGCAGCGGCCCCAGCGTCGCGGCGGCCACACCCCGGCCCCGACGCGCGGAGCCGGATCAGGGCGCGCTGTTCTAGACGCGGCGAGGCGGTAAGGTGCGGAGATGACCGATCAGGAAGCCAGACTGACCTATGGCGACGGCGACTATTCGGTCGTTCGTCCGGGCCGTTTCGTGCGGTGTGCGGTGAGCGGGCGGCCGATACCGCTGGAGATCCTGCGATACTGGTCGGCCGAGCGGCAGGAGGCCTATTTCGGACCGGAACAGGCCGTCGAGGCCATGGCCGGGCTGAAATGATCGCCGACCGGCGCGCCGTTCTGGCCGGTGCCGCCGCCCTGGCCCTGCCCACGTCGGCGCGGGCCGACATTCCTCTCAGTCTCGATGGCCGGTTGGTTCAGGGCGGCCATGTGATCGGCCGCACCGCCCCGGGAGCATTGGTTTACGTGGACGGCGAGGCGCTGGCGACGGCGTCGGCCGACGGCTGGTTCTTCATCGGCTTCGACCGCGACGGGCCGCTGCAGACCGAGATCGTGGTGCGGCGCGGCCGCGAACAGGCCCGCCAGACCCTGACCCTGATGCGGGGCCGGTTCCCTTCCACCCGGGTCGACGGCCTGCCCCCCGCAACCGTGACACCCAGCGATCCGGCCCTGCTGGCCCGCATCGAGCGCGAAGTGGCGCTGAAGACCGAGGCCTTCGCCAGCCGGGTCGAGGGCGACGGCTTCCGGACGGGCTTCCGCTGGCCGCTGGCCGCGGTGCGGGTGACCAGTGCCTGGGGCGCGCAGAGGGTGCTGAACGGGACGCCCGCGCGGCCCCACTACGGCATCGACCTGGGTGCCGCCGCGGGCACGCCGATCCTGGCGCCCGCCGGCGGCAAGGTGGTGCTGGCCCAGCCCGGACTGCATTTCGAGGGCGGACTGACGCTGATCGACCACGGCCAGGGCGTGATCAGCGCCTATCTGCACCAGTCACGGATCGAGGTGGCGGTCGGCCGCTCAGTGAGGGCGGGCGAGGTCCTCGGGCTCGTGGGGTCCACGGGCCGGGCGACCGGCCCCCATCTGTGCTGGCGCCTCAAATGGCGTGACAGGAACCTGGACCCCTCCCTGCTGGTGCGGACTTCGGAGTCTTCTATCGCCTGAGGAGATTATGGGGAATCGTCGTTTCCCATTGTGGACCCGAGTCATGGCATTGGCTAGGGATGGGAGTCAGGCCGCAGATCCGCGGCGAAACCCAGCAACTCCCCCATGTCGTCTCTCAACACGCTCCAGGTCCTGCTGGTCGATGACAACCAGCATATGCGGGCCATCACCTCCGCCATCCTCCAGTCGGCGGGCATCCGTCGCATCCGGGAAGTGGCCGACGGCGGGGCGGCGCTGGACGCCATGCGGGATCAGGCCATCGACCTGGCCATCGTTGACTTCAACATGTTCCCGCTGGACGGCGTCGAGTTCACCCGCCTGGTCCGCAACAGCCCGGACAGCGCAAATCTCTATCTGCCGATCATCATGATGACGGGCCATTCGGAGAAAAGCCGCGTCACCGAGGCGCGCGACGCCGGCGTGACGGAGTTTGTGGTCAAGCCGATCACGGCCAAGGCCATCCTCGAACGCATCAACGCCGTGATCTTCCGCCCCCGCCCCTTTGTGAAGAGCGAGGGCTATTTCGGTCCTGACCGCCGACGCACAGAGGCGCGCAACTACAAGGGGCCGTTCCGGCGGGCGACGGACGCCCAGACCGCCGAAGCTCAGGGTTCCGGAGACAGCGCCGCATAGACCTTGTCGGGCCAGCGTTTGTGGACCCAGAACCAGTCTTCCGGCACTTCCCTGACCCGGGCCTCGACGAAGGCAGTCACCGCCTGAACCCCCCGGGCGATGTCGGCTGAACGGTCGCCGGTGCGTTCCAGCGCGATCGGTTCATGCGCGGTCACGCGGAACCGGACCCCTGGCAGGCGCACGACGCTCATCGGCTGGAGCACGGTCCCGAACCGGAGCGCCAGCCGCGAGGGCCCGGGCGCGGCATTCACCGGGTGCCCGAAGAAGGTCACCTCCGGCCCGTCGCTGAACTTCTGGTCGTTCATCAGGGCGACCGACTCGCCGCGTTCCAGCCCGCCCAGCAGCTCCCGCGCGCCGTCTCCCCCCTTGGGCGCAAACAGCCTGACGCCATACCGCGCCCGAGCCCGACGGATCTGGGCGTCGACATAGGGGTTGTTGGCGGCGCGATAGGTGATCTGGCAAGGGATTCCTGCGGCCAGGATGACCGCCGGCATGGTCTCGAAACAGGCCAGATGGCCCGAGACGAACACCACGGGCCTGTCGCCGTCGCGGATGGCCTCAAGCCTTTCCAGACCCACCACCTCCAGCCGGCCGGAGGCCATGGTGATGCGATCCAGCTGGGTGGTCTCGGCGAAGGTTCGGCCGGTGCGCTCCCAGCTTTCCAGCGCGAGACGCTCACGCGCCGCCGGGTCCATGTCGGGAAAGGCGATGCGCAGGTTGCGCAGAACCGTCCGGTGGGTGCCCGTGCGCGGCCCCAGGGTCTTCAGCAGCCAGCCGCCGAAGTCCGAGGCCCGCTCCACCCCCATCAGCCGGAGCAGCGCCGTCAGGCCCGCGAAGCCGACCGCCTCCAGCCGCCAGATGAGGTCCTGCCGGAGACCCGGCGCGCGCGGGGCCTCACCAGGCAATGGTGATCCCGCCGTCGACGACCAGGGTCTGGCCCGTCATATAGGTGGAGGCCGGCGAGGCCAGATACACGGCCGCGCCGGCGATCTCGTCGGGCTGGCCGATACGGCGCAGGGGCGCGGGGTCGGTGGCGACCTTCAGAATCTCCGGGTTTTCCCAGAGGTAGCGGGCGAAGTCGGTCTGGATCAGGCCCGGCGCGATGCAGTTGACCCGCACGTTCGACGGTCCCCACTCCACGGCCAGGTTCCGCGCCAGCTGCATGTCGGCCGCCTTGGAGATATTGTAGGCGCCGATCAGGGCATTGCCGCGCAGGCCCCCGATCGACGACACGATGATGATCGAACCGTCGCGACGCTCCAGCATCTCGGGCGCCACCATCTGGATCAGCCAGTGGTTGGAAACGACATTGTTCTGCAGGATCTTGTCGAACTGGTCGTCCGATATGCCCGCCATCGGCCCGGCATAGGGGTTCGACGCAGCGTTGCAGACCAGGACGTCGACCCGGCCGAACGCGGCGCGGGTCTCGTCGACCAGTCGCTGCAGGTCGTCCTTGGAGGCGATGTTGGCCGGCACCGCGATGGCGCGGCCCTCGCCGAAGCGGGCGTTGATTTCAGCCGCCACCTCGTCGCAGGGCGCGGCCTTGCGGGACGAAATGACGACATTGGCGCCGTGCTCGGCCATGCGCTCGGCGATCGCCTTGCCGATGCCGCGCGAGGAGCCCGTGATGACGGCGGTCTTGCCGGTGAGATCGAACAACTGCATGCGACGGGGCCCCGTGTCGTGAATCTTGCCCGGCCCTATGGCCGTTCCGATGCAATAGCCGGATACTGGCGCGATTCCATCCAGGAAGGCGGGTTCACACCGACCGACATGCGCGCAGTCACTACGGGATTCCTGTTCTTCGGCTACCTGTTCCTCGCCATGACGGTCGGCGCGTTGCTGTGGCGTGGTGGCCTCGGCGGCGGGGCGGGGATTGCCGGGACCCTCGGTACGATGGGCCTGCTTGGCGTGGTGCATGTGGCGGTGGCATCAGCCGGCCGCGCGCGCCGCCTGACCGCCGAGATCGCCCAGGTCCGGGAAGCTCACCGCCTGCTGGCCGACGCCATGGAACAGACCCAGGGCGCGCTGACCGAACTGGCCCAGGCGATCGAGACCGGCCCCCTGTCGCGGACCGAGACCCTGACGGGTGAAGTGCGGATGCTGGAGACGCTGATCCAGCAGATGAGCGACAGCATCGACCAGCGGCTGGCTTCGCCGCCGCCCGCCGCATCACCGTCCGAGGACCGTCGTCGCCAGCAGGCCGACGCCCTGCTGCGCACGGTGCACGACGCCCTCACCGAGAACCGCGTCGATCTGTATCTGCAGCCGGTCGTCAGCCTGCCCCAGCGGCGCACCGTCTTCTACGAGAGCTTCACCCGCCTTCGCGATTCGACCGACCGGGTCATGATGCCGGCCGAGTACCTTTCGATCGCCGAGGGCGAGGGGCTGGTGCCGGCCATCGACAATCTGCTGCTGTTCCGGTGCGCCCAGATCGTGCGGCGGCTGGCTCGTCAGGACCGCAAGGTCGGCGTCTTCTGCAACGTCGCCCTGTCGTCCCTGGGCGACGAGACCTTCTTCCCGCAGTTCCTGGAGTTCCTGAACCAGAACCGCGACCTCAACCAGGCGCTGATCTTCGAGCTGGGCCAGGCCACGTTCGACGCGCGCGGCGCGGTGGAGGCCCGCAATATGGCCAAGCTGGCCGACCTCGGCTTCCGCTTCTCGATCGACAAGGTGCAGACCCTCGACCTCGACTTCGCCGATCTTCAACGGTCCGACGTGAAGTTCGTCAAGGTCGCCGCCGACCTGCTGATCGAACAACTGCTGGACATGGACGGGGGCGCGCCGCTGGCCTCCCTGCCCGACATCCGCGCGGCCGACTTCGCCGGTCTGACCCGCCGCTACGGCATCGAGGTGATCGCCGAGAAATGCGAGAACGAGCGCCAGATCGTCGATGTGCTGGAGCTCGACGTCGGCATGGGTCAGGGTCACCTGTTCGGCGAGCCGCGTGCCATCAAGGAACAGGTGCTCGCCGAGACCGATCCGCCCGCAGATTTCCTGCGCTCGACCCTTCGCTCGGCCGAGCGGCGACGTCGTCTGGGCTGATCCCGGCCCGAAGTCTTCCCAGCGTCGCCCCTGGCTGCTAACCGCGCCGACATGAAGATTCCCCGCATCGCCTGGGCCGCCTATGGCTTCGCCCTGGTCATCATCCTGGTTGACCAGGCCACCAAGGCCTGGATCCTGGACGGGCTCAGCCTGCGCGAAGTCGGACAGGTTCCGGTCCTGCCGCCCATCCTGAACTTCAGCTATGTCGAGAACACCGGCGTCAGCTTCGGCCTGTTCGGCGGCGGCGAAGCCCGCTGGGCCCTCACCATCTTCTCGGTCGTGGTGTCGGGCGTGCTGGCCTGGTGGGCCACACGGACCGATCGACGCGTGTTGATCAGCGCCATCGGCCTCGTGATCGGCGGCGCTCTCGGCAATGCAATTGACCGGTTCCGGTTCGGCTACGTCGTCGACTTCGTCGACTTTTCCGGCACCGGATTGTTTCCCTGGGTCTTCAACGTCGCGGACTCGGCGATCACCGTGGGCGTTGGCCTGCTTTTTCTGGACGGCTTCCTGAGCGACCGGCGCGGTGCTGCGACGGTTGGCGCGGCCCCCGAAAAGTCGTAATCAGACGCTCTTCAGTGCAGATGCGCGTCGTGTCGCGCCCGGCCGCCTTCGTGAGTTGAGCCCCCCATGTCGATCCGCAAGTTTGCCATCCTCGGACTGGTCGCCGCCGCCGCCATGGGCCTTCAGGCCTGTTCGAGCATCCGCCAGAGCGTCGGCCTGACCAAGGTGACGCCTGATGAGTTCCTGACGGTGTCGACGGCCCCCCTGACCCTGCCGCCCGAATATGGCCTGCGCCCCCCCGAGCCCGGTCAGCCGCGGCCCCAGGACGTGACCCCCGAGATCGAGGCACGCCGGATTCTCGCCAATGAACGGGGTGCCGTCACCCGTTCGGAAGGCGAACAGCTCCTGGCCCAGCGCGTGGGCGCCGGCACCGACGCCGTGGACAGCCGCGTCCGCTACCAGATCGACAATGAGTTCGGCGACCTGGCTCACAAGGAACAGGGGTGGGCCGAACGCGTGATGTTCTGGCGTCGCGACGACGCCGCCACCCAGGCCGCCACCCAGACCCTGACGGGCGAGGGCGCTGTGATGATCGATCCGACCACCGAGTTCGAACGTCTTCAGACCCTGACGGGGGGGCAGAACACCATCGTCATCACGCCGCGTCGCGGGACCGGCTTCAAGATCCCGGGGCTCTGAGCCGGGCCGACCTTCAGGCCGTCAGCAGACGCGGCAGCTTGAAGGTCACGGTCTCCCGCTTCCCGGCGTCCTCGACCACTTCGGCGTCGAATCGCGCCCGCACGGCGTCGATCAGGCCTTCGATCAGGCTTTCCGGGGCCGAAGCGCCTGCGGTTATGCCCAGCACGTCGACCCCGTCCAGCCAGGACCAGTCGACCCGGCTTGCGTCGTCCACGAGGCGGGCGTCGCGCGCACCGGCGCGCAGGGCCACCTCGACCAGACGAACCGAGTTCGAGGAGTTGGCCGAGCCGATCACCAGCACCAGGTCGCAACCCTGCCCCAGGCGCTTGACGGCCTCCTGGCGGTTGGTCGTGGCGTAGCAGATGTCTTCCTTGTGGGGGTCGGGCAGTTCGGGGAACCGCCGCTTGAGCACGGCCAGGATTTCGGCGGTGTCGTCGACCGACAGGGTCGTTTGCGTGGCGTAGGCCATGGGCGCGTCGCCGGGGCGCTGGACCGTCTCGGCGTCCTCGACCGTCTCGACAAGGGTTATGGCGCCATCCGGCAGTTGCCCCAGTGTACCGACCACCTCCGGATGCCCGGCGTGGCCGATCAGCAGGATGTGGCGGCCCGCGATGTGGTGGCGCTCGGCTTCGACGTGCACCTTGGAGACCAGGGGACAGGTGGCGTCCAGAAAGACCATCTCGCGCGCCCGGGCCGCTGCTGGCACCGACTTGGGCACACCGTGGGCGGAGAAGACCACCGGCCGGTCATCGGGACAGTCGTCCAGATCCTTGACGAACACCGCCCCCATGGCCTTCAGCCGCTCGACGACATGGCGGTTGTGAACGATCTCGTGGCGGACGTAGACGGGAGCGCCGAACTTCTCGAGCGCACGCTCGACGATCTGGATGGCGCGATCAACGCCCGCGCAAAAGCCGCGTGGCGTGGCCAGCCTGACGATCAGCGGTCTGCGGGCGGGAGCGAGGCTCGGCGGAGAGGCGGTCATGGCTGCAAGGTAGAGGCTGGACCGCCATCGCGCCACCTCCCCCACGCCACCCGCCCCGTTTGCCGCGCCTCGCTTTAGCCGCTATCAGCGGCGAGCGTCCGGCCGCCGTCGCGCCCGCGCCGCGCGTCCTTCCCTGGTTGCCGGATAACTGAACATGCGTCGCGTCCTTCTGACTCTCCTCGTCGCCGGTCTGGCTGTCGCCGCCCTGCCCACAGCGGCGGAGGCGCAGAACCGACGCCCCCAGGACGGGCAGCAGAACGCCGACGGATCCGCACAGGACCAGCGAGCCCGCGCCCCACGCATCGCCCCCCTGTCGCGTCGGGCCAATGCAGGGCCCTGCCCCACGGTGCGCATCCTCTATGACGCCGCGCGCTATGTTGAGCTGGCCGACGGGCGAGCCTCGACGACCGCCGTCGGTTACACGGGCGAGATCGAGGGGGTGACCTCGGATTGCAGCTATCGCAACGAGGAGCCGATCACCATCGACGTCGACATGCTGTTCCGCCTGGGCAAGGGCCCGCGCGCCGACGGCGACGGCCGGACCTATCGTTACTGGGTGGCGGTCACGGCCCGCGACCGCGCCGTGCTGGCCAAGGAATACTTCGACCTTCCGGTCGTCTTCAACGGCGCCGATCGGACCGACGTGCGGGAGCAGCAGCGGATCGTCATTCCGCGCGCGGACGTGACCACCTCCGGTGCCAATTTCGAAATCCTGATCGGCTTCGACGTGACACCCGAGATGGCGGCGTTCAACCGCAATGGCAGTCGCTTCTGCGTTGACGCCGGCCCGGCCGACCCGGGCACCTGCAGACGCAGATGAGCGCGCTCAGAACCGTCCTCGGCGAAGCGGTCGCGGCCGCCTTCGCCGCCGAAGGCGTGGACGCGTCCGCGGTGCGCGTGACAGCCTCGGACCGCCCTGACCTGGCCGATTTCCAGTCCAACGCCGCCCTGTCCCTGGCCCGGGCGGCCGGCGCCAATCCGCGCGACCTCGCCGGCCGGGTGGCGGCACGGTTGAACGGCGACCCGCGCCTTGCGGCGGTGGACGTGGCCGGCCCCGGCTTCATCAATCTGAAGGTCGCGGACGGAACGCTGGCCACGCGCGCCGCCGAGGTGGCGTCCGACCTCCAGCGCACCGGCGCAGCCGCCGTGGATGAGCCCCGGCGGGTTGTGATCGACTATGCCGGGCCGAATGTGGCCAAGCCGATGCACGTCGGCCATCTGCGCAGCTCGATCATCGGCGAGAGTCTGAAGCGCCTGTTCCGCTTTCGTGGAGACACAGTCTGGGGCGATGCCCATTTCGGCGACTGGGGTTTCCAGATGGGCCTTCTGATCGTCGCCTGCGCTGACGAGGGACGCGCGTCGGCCTTCATGGTCGACGGGGACGGGCCCTTTCCCGCGGAAAGCCCGGTGACCCTGGACGACCTGGAGCGCCTCTATCCGGCCGCCGCCGCCCGCGCCAAGGAAGACGCCGGC
Organism: Brevundimonas vancanneytii; assembly: GCA_945874855.1. Classification (GTDB taxonomy): domain Bacteria; phylum Pseudomonadota; class Alphaproteobacteria; order Caulobacterales; family Caulobacteraceae; genus Brevundimonas; species Brevundimonas vancanneytii_A. The sequence continues at coordinate 4,854 of CAMCIP010000001.1, read as the reverse complement.
TTCCGCGACCGTGCGCGCAAGGCCACGGCGGAGCTGCAGGCGGGGCGTGCCGGGTATCGCGCCCTGTGGGCCCACTTCGTCGCCGTCAGCCGGGGCGCCCTGCAGCGCGAGTTCGGCGCCCTGGGCGTCACCTTCGACCTGTGGAACGGCGAGAGCGACGCTGATCCCCTGATGCCGGAAATGATCGCCCATCTGGAGGCGACCGGCCTTCTGGTCGAGGATGACGGCGCGCGCGTGGTCCATGTCGCCCGCCCCGGCGAGACCCGCAAGAAAAAGCTGGCCGACGGCTCGGTCGTCGAGGCCCCCAGCCCGCCGCCCCTGCTGGTCATCAGCTCCGAGGGGTCGGCCATGTACGGAACCACCGACCTCGCCACCATTCTGGATCGCCGCAAGAGCCTGGATCCCGACCTGATCCTGTACGTCGTCGACGAGCGGCAGGCCGAGCATTTCGAACAGGTCTTCCGCGCCGCCCACCTGGCCGGCTACGCGCCCGAAGGTTCCTTGCAGCACCTCGGCTTCGGCACCATGAACGGGCCGGACGGCAAGCCCTTCAAGACCCGCGCCGGCGGTGTGCTGAAGCTGCACGACCTGATCACCATGGCCACGCACAAGGCGCGCGAACGCCTGCGTGAGGCTGAGCTGGGCGACGACCTGCCGGCGGAAGAGTTTGAGGACATCGCCCACAAGGTGGCGGTCGCGGCCCTGAAATTCGCCGACCTGTCGAACGCGCGCACGACCAGCTACGTCTTCGATCTGGACCGGTTCACCAGTTTCGAGGGCCGCACCGGGCCCTATCTGCTGTATCAGGCCGTGCGCATCAAATCCCTGCTCAGGAAGGCCGCCGGCCAGGGCGTGTCCACCGGCTCGATCGTCATCGCCGAGCCGGCCGAGCGCGACCTCGCCCTGACCCTGGACGCCTTTGAGCAGGCGGTCGACGAGGCCTACGCCAAACGCGCGCCGCATCTGCTGGCCGAGCATGCCTACAGACTGGCGCAGAGCTTCTCCAAATTCTACGCCGCCTGCCCCGTGCTGGTCGCTCCCGACGCTGCGGCCCGGTCCTCGCGCCTGGCACTCGCCGAGGCCGCCCTGGCGCAGCTGGAGACCGCGCTGGACCTGCTGGGCATAGAGACGCCCGAACGGATGTGACGCGGGCGACACGGACTCCGTCACAAACCTTTGGTTAACGTGCCGCCTTTGGGGCTTGTGAGGCGCGATCGGTGGGGCCGGGATCGGGAGTGAGCGGGGAGCGGACGCGGCGGCTGACGCCGCACGACTTCATTCCGCCGTTTCTCAAGCGGCGCGCCGCCCTGTACGTCGACGGCTTCAACCTGCACCATTCGATCCTGGAGCTGCGCCGTCCGGAGCTGCTGTGGCTGGACCTTCCCCGCCTGGGCAAGGCCATCATCGCACCGGGCGAGCGGCTGGCGACCACCGTCTGGGTCAGCGCCCATCGACCCCAGCGCCGCAATCGCATGCAGGCCCTGTTCGCCTATGAGCAGGCGCTTCGGGCGCGGGGAGTGCGCTGCCTGATGGGGCATTTCGTCGTCCACACCGACCGCTGCTTCGAGTGCGGCCATACGTGGGCGGACTCGGTGGAGAAGCAGAGCGACGTCAATCTGGCGTTGGCCGTGGCCGCAGACGCGGCCGCAGATCGCTTCGACGTCGCCTATGTCGTCACCACCGACGGCGACCACGCCGCGACCGCCCGGTATCTGAAGGAATCCCATCCCGACAAGCGGCTGGTCGGCGTGGCCCCGCCCGGCCGCCGGCACAATCGCCAGATCGTCGAATGGTGCGACCGCCTGGTGGAGATTGACGAGGCGCAGGTGGCCCAGGCGGTGCTGCCGGAACGGCTGCGCCGGGGCCAGGCCTGGATCGAGCGACCCGACGCCTGGGCGCCGCCACTGGCGCACGAAGCTTCCGACGACGCGCCGCCGCCCGGCCCGCCCCCGCCCATGCCCCGGCGTGGACACCTGCGGCTGGTGGTGTCGAACCCGCAGCCCTGAACCTCGACGCCCTGACGGATTCGGACCATGGATGGCAGACCATGACCGACCTCGACGCCTTCATCGCCGGCCTGCCCAAGGCCGAACTGCACCTGCATATCGAGGGCAGTCTGGAACCGGAGCAGATGTTCGCCTTCGCGCGTCGCAACCGCGTGGCCATCCCCTTCGAGAACGTCGAGGCGGTCCGGGCGGCCTACGACTTTTCCAACCTCCAGGACTTCCTCGACATCTATTATGCGGGTGCCGACGTCCTGCGCACGGAGGAGGACTTCCACGATCTGGCCCTGGCCTATTTCCGACGGGCCCATGCCGACACCGTCCGCCACGCAGAGATTTTCTTCGACCCCCAGACCCACACCGACCGGGGTCTGCCATTCGCCGTCGCGGCCGACGGCCTGCTGGCAGGGATGGCGGCGGCGGAGGCGGAGCTGGGCGTCACGTCGAAACTGATCCTCTGCTTTCTGCGTCATCTGGACGAGGACGCCGCCTTCGCCACCCTGAAGGCGGCAGAACCCTGGCTGGACCGGATCGTCGGAGTCGGCCTGGACTCGTCCGAGGTCGGCCATCCGCCGTCCAAATTCCGGCGCGTGTTCGACCGGGCGGGTGAGATGGGCCTCAGGCGCGTCGCCCATGCCGGTGAGGAGGGTCCACCTGCCTATGTGCAGGAGGCGCTGGATCTGTTGCGGATTGACCGGCTCGACCATGGCAACCGGTCGATGGAGGATCCGGCCCTGGTCGCGCGTCTGGCCGCCGAGGGCATGACCTTGACCGTCTGCCCCCTCTCGAACCTGAAGCTGTGCGTGGTGAACGACCTCGGGGCGCACCCTGTTCCGGAGATGCTGCGCCAAGGGCTGCACGTGACGCTGAACTCCGACGATCCGGCCTATTTCGGCGGCTATGTGAACGACAACTATCGCGCCCTGGCTGCCGCCGTCGGCCTGACCCGCGACCAGGTGACGCTGATCGCGCGCAACAGTTTCGAAGGCAGCTTCCTGGACGACGCCGACAAGGCGGCCCGCATCGCCGAGCTGGCGGCCTGGGCCGCGGCCTGACCCCTTCGGCGTCCCCTCCGTTCACGGCCGGACTTTCGCGCCGCCGCCACGCCACGGTCACAGGGGCGCAACGGCAACGTCTCGGGCCCGACACGCCGCGGGTCTAGGGCCGTTTCCTGCGTTCAAGGGGGATCCGACATGCGCCGCACCACCACCCGTCCGTCACTGTTGCTCAGCGCCGGCGCCGCCGTCTTGACCTGGGCCGCCGCGTCCACCGTTCTGGCCCAGGAGCAGGACCCGACCGAAACCCGCGTCGACGACATCGTCGTCACCGCCCAGCTGCGCGAGCAGGACCCCATCGAGGTCCCCTTCGCCCTGACCGCCTACACCGGCGAGTTTCTGAACGATCTCGGCATCCAGGAGTTCGACACCCTGTCGGCCTTCGTCCCGGGCTTCCTGGTGCAGAACCAGTCCCCCAACAATCCGGCCTTTGTGATGCGCGGCATCACCTCGGACTCCGGAGAGGCCACGGTTGAGCCCCGGGTTTCGGTCTATCAGGACGGCGTCTCGATCTCGAAGTCGCGCGGCACCTATGTCGAGCTGTTCGACCTGCAGCGCGTCGAGATCGCCAAGGGCCCGCAATCGACCCTGTACGGCCGCGGCGCCCTGATCGGTGCGGTCAATATCGTGCAGAACCGCCCGGTGATCGGCGTGCATGAAGGCGAAATCGCCGGAGCCATCGGCCAGATCGACACCCATCTGATCGAAGGGATGATCAACATCCCCGTCGGCGAGACCCTCGCCGTGCGCCTCGCCGGGCGCAGCAAGAACCGCGACGGCTACGTCGACAACCTGTTGGGCGGCGATGACTACAACGGGGTGCGGACGGAAGCCCTGCGCGGCTCCATCGCCTTCGCCCCGTCCGAGACGTTCCGCTATGACATCATCGCCAACTGGCAGGGCGACGACGGCACGGGCACCTCGTTCAAGTCCCGCCAGTATTTCCCGTCCGACCCCGCCACGGGTGCCGTCCTGGGGGGGCGTGAACCCTGGGAAGGCGCGGCCCTGACCCCCAACGCCCTGTTCGATGGCGGCAAGGAACTGGGCCTCGATCGCGAAGTCTGGGGCGTGACCGGCATCGGCGAGTGGGAGTTCTCGCCCATGCTGACCCTGACCTCCATCACTGCGTACCGTCAGTTCGATTCCTACGAAACCTTCGACGCCGACGGCATCTCCCTGCCGGTGCTCTCCGCGGCCGAAGACGCCTATGGCGAGCAGACCAGCCAGGAGTTCCGCCTCAACATCGACGGTGGCGAGCGGTGGTCGGCCTTCATCGGCGCCGGCTATTTCCATGAGGATGGCCGCCAGCGCGTCGTGACCCAGTTCGACGAGCGCATCGCCCTGGCCCAGGTGGCCGGCCTGCTGGACGGCAATCCGATGGCGGCGGGGAACAATGTCCTGCCCGCCGCTGCCTACACCACCGCCGGCCTGATCGAGCCGATCCTCGCCGGCTTCGGCCTGCCCGCGCCCGTGCGTCCGGGCGTGCGCACCAATCTGAAGCCTGCCCACATCGAAGAGTCGACCAACTCCCAGGAATTGACTTCCTACGACGTGTTCGGGGACGTCACCTTTGCCTTCACCGACCAGTTTGAAGTCTCGGCCGGCCTGCGCTGGACCCAGGACGAGAAGACCGTCGGCTTCGCCAGCGAGGTCGTGAACGGCCGCTCGGTTCTGGGCGGCCTGCTGGCCCTTCCCCAGTATCAGGCGCAGATCAACGCCCTGATCGCCCAAGGCACCCCGACGTCCCTGGCCCAGGCGGCGGCGCTGGGCGCCTTCGTCAATGGCCTGATCGTGCA